>CAZYBD010000019.1:0-3268 GCA_964645515.1 uncultured Dehalococcoidia bacterium
GCTCTAGCCTTCTACAACTCCTAAGAGGACTTTGACGCACTCGTTAAGTGGCTAGTTCGGGTCTTAGAGGTGTTTAGCTGATGGCTGGTCTGAGTGATCTGTACCAGGAAATTCTCCTGGAGCACAACAGCAAACCCCGGAACTTCCGGAAGGTGGACGATCCTAGTCGGACCGCCGAGGGCTTCAACCCCCTTTGCGGTGATCAGATCACCTTGTACTTGAAAGTTGACGAAGGTGTAATCAAAGACGTAGGGTTCCAAGGTATTGGTTGTGCCATTTCCAAGGCGTCAGCCTCAATGATGACCCAGAGCATCAAGGGCAAAAGTCTGGAAGAGGCTCACGAGATCTTCGAATCTTTCCATCGGATGATCACGGAGCCGGGCTCTGAACTCGACTATGAAGCGCTGGGAGATCTGGAGACCTTGGCCGGAGTGAACGAGTTCCCCACCCGTATCAAATGTGCCATTCTGGCCTGGCATACCATGCGCTCCGCGCTGCAAGACAGTGCCGAACCTGTTACCACCGAGTAAGACCAATTGGCCCCCTGAACGGACGGCGAAGAGGTCCTGCTCGACTTGTAGGCCGTGGAACAGTCTTCTCTCTCTTTGGGAGGGGGAGGGCCAAGTCAGCAGAGCGGATTCCCGATATTATGCTAAGCTGACTTCTATTATCATTCATACTAGAGGGCACCCCAACGGATACGCTACATGACCCAACTCCCTATACCTGCCTTCAACGGTCTCTACGGCGATCTTATCCTGGATCATTTCCGCAACCCGAGGAACCGGAAACCGGTGGCAGGCGCCCAGGTAATGGCTCAGGAATTCAATCCCTTCTGTGGTGACAAAATCGAACTGCAGTTGAAGTTGGACTCCGAAGGACGGGTCTCAGAAGTTTGCACACAGTCGGAGGGTTGCTCCATTATTCAGTCCTCGTCGTCGATGATGTCGGAATCCTTAAAGGGCAAATCACCGGACGAAATCAGCCGATTGGCGGAACAGTTTAGGCAAATGATGCGGGGGGACACCGCTGCCGAAGGTCCTAGTGGCTTGGGCGAATTGGAGTCTCTGGCAGTCGTGCGGGAATATCCAGTGCGCATCAAGTGCGCGCTGCTGCCTTGGACGGCCTTGGAAGGGGGTCTTCAAGCCTATAGAGCCAAGATACCGTCAACCGAGGACAAGAAATAGAGTCCGCGGCGCGCTATAGGTAAAAAGCGAAAATCAGAAACGGTCCAACCAGACCCGAGACCAGTAGTTGTATTCCGAGAGCGCGGTGTTGGGCATGAAACCGCGCAGGTCGCTGGTGTAGACCCAGCGGGACGTCGCAGTCACCGGACTGAATAGGTAGGCCTGATCCAGCACGTGTCTCTGAATCTCATTCAAACGCCTCTGCCGCCGTCTTGAATCGAACTCCGCGGCCTGCTGTTCAATGAGCGCATCCAAGCCGGTGTCCTTGTGGCCGGCGATGTTCCACTTCCCCCCGCTGTGCAACAAAGCAAACAGGAAACGATTGGTGGTGGATGTCGGCGGCACCGGCCCAACTGCGAACTGAAACTCTTTGGAGGGCCCGATGACCAACTCATCGAACTGCTGCAGGTTCATTGGTCGAAGTGTCGGGTTGAACCCCACCGCTTGCAAGTCCTCCAGCAACTTCTGTCCCAAATCTGAGTCCATTTCCCCAGTGGGTCCGGTGACCACTGTGACCTCCAGGTCGATGGGCACGGCTACGCCGGAGCCTGCCAATAAGAACCGTGCCCGGCCGGGGTCGGCGAAGTAGCTTTGCCGAAGCTCTTCTCTCTCCAGAAGCCAATCAGACCGTTGCACCGGAATTCCCAAGCTGGTGAACCCCTGGCCATCCCAGATGGTGTCCAGGTAGTCCCAAGGATCCAGCGCCCGGAATACCGCCTGGCGGACCACCTGGTTTTGCAGGGCGCCGGACTGGGCATTCATGAACATCAACACCCCTGAACCTGACCGGCGGGAAATGGTGGATTCGAAAGTGGGACTCGCTTGCCGGAACGTGTTCCAGTCTTCGGGTGGCACTGACGCCACATCGACCAAGCCTGCGGCGTAGGCCGCTGCCACTGAAGGGTCCGGCTGTCCGGGGCGGGCATCGGACCTGATGACGACGATTTTGAGTTCATCTAGGAACGGGAGACTGGATTCGAAGTAGTCGGGGTTCCTTAGCAGCACCGTTTCAGCGGCGGTTTCGGGTTCCTGCCAAATCCACGGCCCTGTGCCGACCACGGGGCTTTTCCTGAGGTCACCGTATCGTTCCACCACCTCCGGGGCGACTATCTTGCTGTGCCCGTCGGCTAAGGAAAGGATGGCATCGGCGTCCGCAATGTCCAACTCCACCAAAAGCGTGCGATCATCCGGCGCTCCGATGGTGCCCACAGACGAAAACAATGAGGCGTTCGGCCAACCTTCGGTCCTAAGACGCTCGTAGCTAAACACAAGGTCTCTGGCTTCCAAGGTACGCCCATTGACCGGTTCTAGGTCTTGCCAGTGGACTCCGGGGCGTAAACGGAACTCATAGACGAGATCGTCGGTCAGCTTCCAACTTTCGCAAAGGTCGCACTCCAACAGTAGGTGGGGCTGCTCCAACTCCTCGCCGGAACGGAGCCGCAACAGGCGGCTGTAGGCTAGGCCGGGCCCGAGGGACGTCAAGGCTTCTTGAACTTCCTGGTGTACGTCCCGGTGAGGAATGTCGGCGATACCGGCCACGGTCAACGAGCCGCCGTGTGAGCCTTGGGGTGCTGGTATCACAACTTTGGTGGGAGTGGGCGCAGGAATTGTGGTGGGAGTGGGTATTGGAGTTACGGAAGGGGGAATGAGGGTTGGCTCCGGTGAGGAACACGCAGGGATCAAAAAGAGTAGGGCGGTGCCCAGTAGCAAAAATGGGACCATCCAGCCGGCCAGATTTCGTTCCATGGCAACATCGCTCCCAACGCAAACCCCGATCCGCAGGCGGTCAATAACGCCGCCGCCGCACAGTCGAAAACATGCAATTTATTATAAGGGGAACAACTGCGCCCTACGGGTGAAGAGAAAGCAAGGTATGGGCATTTTGTCTGTTAAGAAGCGGTTGGACCGGCGGTGCGCCCCGGTCGCGGTTAGGTACCTCCCACAGTAGGACGCAGGAGCCCTCTTAGGTAGGCGATGTGGCCCAGGTGTTGGTAGACTTCCCCCACCATTAGAAGGGATATAGCGGCCACCGACATCTCCGGCCGCTGGTCGCGCGGCACCCGCTGGAATTCCTCGGCCGT
>CAZYBD010000020.1:0-5883 GCA_964645515.1 uncultured Dehalococcoidia bacterium
GATTGGGGCTTCCAGGGTCTATATGGGCGTCCATTGGCCGAGCGACGTTATCGGCGGCTACGTTTTTGGGGCTGTGGCCTTAAAGGCGTTGATTGCTATGAGAAACGCGGTGACAACTAGTCGATAGGGTTCTATAAGTCACGGATGCGCCCGTGCTACACTCGCCTAAATCGCATAAGTTCATGAGGCCGGGAGTGTATGGATTGGCTTGACATCGTGATTTTGGTGGTGTGGGGTGCGTCCATTCTATGTGGGTTCACCGCCGGCCTGATTCAACTGGTAGTCCCATTTGTTGCCCTTCTCGCCTCTCTGGCCCTTGCCAGCCGCATCGGTGACTCGGTGGGCAATATTTTTTCCAGCGTTACCGACAACGAGAACGCCCAAACGGCCGCTGGGTTCCTTCTTATTTTCGTGATTCTGTTCGTTGCAGGCGGTATCATAGGCTTCCTCGTAAGAAAGGTTCTGGGATTTATTCCGCTGTTTGGCCTGGCAAACCGCTTCGCAGGCATGGCAGCCGGAGTTTTGATTGGCTTCGTGCTGCTTTCGGGGATTCTAACCGGCTTACAGAAGTATCCTATTGAAGACTCTGATCAGAGAATAGACCAGTCCGCGCTAGGAACATTTCTGGCCGACAATTTTGATGTTGTCATCCGGGGTGTCGGGCTTGTTCCCGGAGACTGGGACACCGACTTGGAAGAACTGGCCAACTAGCGCTGGTACGGCGGCCACCGGGGCTCCCCAGGCGCTTTATAGTCGGTTCACGGCCGCCGTGCTTTATCCCTTCTGTTCCAGTAGGTAGGATTCTTCAATCGCCGGCCGATATGCTACGAGTGCCATCGAAGGGTCCGTTTATCCTGGCTACAGGACAGGGCTCGCTTTTCTTGGCTAGCAGTGCAGTGGGGCGTCCAGGGTCGTTTTATTCTGGGTTAGGACGAGCGGTCGCCCATCGTGGTCGAGCAAGCAGAATTTGGTGAACCCAGCGGTAATGGTACGGCGTCACCCCTTCCTGCCGCCGAGCTTGCCGAGCGGGTGGATCCCAGTCGACTGATTCGCGCTTCCGTTTTGGTTTTAAACCTCAACTATGTCCCGGTGAATATCTGTTCCGTTCGCCGCGCCGTGGTGGTGCTGGGTAAAGGGAAGGCGGAACTTTGAGAGAGCTATCCCGGCCAACACTATACGGTGACTGCTATCGTAGAGGTGCCCTCCATAATCCGGTTGGTCTATATGGCGAAGCGCCCGTTCCTTCCGCGCAAGCTGTCCAAGCAAAGAGGTATTTCTGCACGACCGCTTCGCCTGCCAATACTGTGGTAAGAAAGTCCAAGACCTGATCCTAGACCACGTAATACCGCGCCGGCAAAACGGTAGCCACACGTGGGAAAATGTGGTGGCTGCAGGCAGCCGTTGCAATTTGCGGAAAGCCGGTCGGGCCCTTGTCGGAGCCAAAATGCTCCTGGGAACACAGTCTCGCGCCCTCGACCCCAACCGGTATTTAATATTGCAGAACCAAGTGTTCTCCTGGAAGCCTGGGGGGCCCTACATACCATCGTCCGAGAAGGACAATGCACATACGTCGCCTATTTTGAGGAACGGGAGTGGCGGGTGGCCTTCTCCAAGGGTAGCTCCAAGACCCGGTCGTCGTAGTGCACCGATACCGATTTGTTCAGATTTGTCTTCCGGTATTACATGGCCGCGTAAACGGAAATCTAGATCTCCGATGTTGGCGAAGGTTACCAGACAGCTAACGGATACCTAAAATTTGCTTCATGATCTGGCCGCCTCCGTTGGCAGATTCAACATCAGGACCTCCAGAGCCAGACGGGCGCTGGCATTTTCGTCCAATGCTGCAATGGTTCTTAGCAGCCGGCGGATGAAATCCACGATTTGTGGAGTGGTGAGGCTGGAGGCTTGGGCCCGCAGGGCGTTGGCGTGGTCGATATTGTGCAGGTACTCTTGGGCGCCTTCTTTGATTAGCAACAAGTCCCGCCACCATCGCAACCACATTGCCAGCAGATCGCGGGCAGCGTCGCGGTTGGACCCGAACAACGATGCGATTTCGTTTGCGTAGGCGAATCGGGTTTCAAGTCCCGAGTCCAGCGCCTCCTGCATTCGTTCCACTTCAGCCTGTCGCTGTTCTAGGATCTGCAAGTCGTCCAATGCCTGGAGTGCCCAGCCCAGACACCCTCTGGAGAAGCGGTAGAGGCGCTCGGCCTCTTCCGGTGCGAGCTGGCGGTCGTTGACCAACCGCTCGGTCATTGCGGCTTTTGAAAGAGGGAGCAGGGCGAGCACCTGGCAGCGAGAACGGATGGTCGGCAGCACGGCCTCCTCGCTTGAAGCCAGCAGCAAGAACAACACATGTGGAGGCGGCTCCTCAAGAGTCTTGAGCAACGCATTGGCGGCCGCGGGGCTCATATACTCACCGCCGTCCAGAATAATCACGCTCTTGGACCCTTCGAAAGGGTTCAAGTTGACCGACCGCAATACTTCTTTGATGTCGTCGATGCCGATTACGGTGCGGCCGTCGCTGGACTCCTCGCCTTGACTGGGTGCGACCCCGACGACGCGGACATCGGTGTGCAGACCATTGGTGATGCGGCTGCATTGTACACACAAGCCACAGGGCGCTTCGGTCCCTTGTAAGCAATTTACTGCCAGGGCTATGTCCTGGGCCAGGGTCATCTTGCCTACATGAGGGGGGCCGGTCAGTAGGTAGGCGTGGGATAGCCGGTCTTGGACCAGACTGGGTCCAATCTGGCGCAACAGGTGGTCTTGGCCGTATATTCGCCACATGTTTCAGGGCACATCGCAATGCATCAAATCTTGGTAGCTCTCCCGCCTACGAATCAGGCGGCTCTTTCCGTCGGCCACCAGCACCATTGGTGGCCGGGGGTTGAGATTGTAATTGCTGGCCATGGCCGGGCAGTAAGCGCCCGCCGCCGGGATGGCCAGCAGGTCACCGGACTCGATCTCGGGTAGCATGATATCGGACGCCAGCAAGTCACCCGATTCGCAATACTTGCCGGCTACAGTAACTTTCTCCACCGGTTCTCGCGAGGCTTTGTTAGCGGCGAGCACTTCGTACTCAGCCTGGTAGAGAGCGGGACGTATGTTGTCTCCCATACCGCCGTCCACGCTGAGGAACTTGCGCACGCCTGGAACGTCTTTGATGGCGCCCACCCGATACAGGGCCACTCCAGCGGGTCCGATGATGGATCGTCCAGGCTCAATGACCAAAGTCGGCATCTCAATACCCAGTCCCTGGCAGGTCGAAGTCATAGACGACACGATCGTCTCTGCGTAGTCTGCTACCGAAGGCGGCTCTTGGTCGCGTGTATAGGCGACAGCGAAACCGCCGCCGGGGCTAAAACGTTGCAACTCCAGACCCGCTTCCCGAAACTCGGCGGCGAATTTCAACACCAGTTCGGTGGCGACCCGGTAGGGCTCCAACTCGAAGATCGGGGACCCAAGATGGAAGTGGAGGCCTCTTAAATTCAGGTTTTTGGCGGCCAGCCCTCTGCGGACGGATTCGGCAGCGTGGCCGGTCTGGATGGAAAACCCGAACTTGGAGTCTAAGATACCCGTGGTAGTGTACTCATGGGTATGGGGGTCAATGCCTGGGGAAACCCGCAGTAAGATGTCTTGGATCTTGCCTGCTTCGCGGGCTAGTTGGTCCAAGAGGTTCAATTCATGAAAGCTGTCGACCACCACCCAGCCGATGGAGTGATTGATGGCCTCGGTCAACTCTTGGGGGGTTTTATTGTTCCCGTGGAAGTAGACTTCATCCAGCCCCGTTTGAGTGTTGCCGTTGGCGTTAATGATGGTGGCCAGTTCACCCCCGGAGACCACGTCGAACCCCATGCCCTCTTCTTGCAGCAACCGGGTTAACGCCGGATTGATGTAGGCCTTGCAGGCGTAGCTAACGTGGGTGTCGGCGTGCCGTTTCTGGAATTCGCTAATAAATGACCGGCAGCGGGCGCGGATGGTCTGCTCATCCAAGATGTAGATCGGAGTCCCATACTCTTCCGCAAGTTCCAGTGAACTGCAGCCTCCAATCATGAGGTGACCGGCACTGTTTATTTCGGCGGTATCCGGGAACACTGATTCTGGAAACATCATATTTCTCTCGTAGAAGGCTCGGATAGCGGTTCGGATCAGGTCTGAATCATAGGCCTCGCTGCGTTATCGGCGCAACTTATTAGACGTCCATCCGCATGTTACTGAAGGGATTCCGCCCGTCCGACGCTCAGTGCCCGTCTTCTGGTGGCTTTCGTTGACGCCACTCTTGGCCGAGTATATACTCCGGGCACATTTCGACCCCGTGCCTATTTTGGCGGTGGCCCATCCGATGACCGGGGTTATCCGCGACTCTTTCGAAAGATTTCGTCTTCGACCAAACTAGCTTGGACTTAACCAAAAAAGGGGTGCTGCCTTGCGAATTCAGGTAACCGTCAACGGCCAAGCTCGGGAAGCCGACGTGGAACCTAGGGTGCTGTTGGTCCACTTCCTGCGGGAAAACTTGGGGCTGACAGGAACCAAGGTTGGGTGCGACACCAGCCAATGCGGTGCGTGCGTCGTTAAAATGGACGGCGCCAATATAAAGTCTTGTACCTGTCTAGCGGTTCAGGCTGACGGCAGCGACATCACCACCATCGAAGGGTTGGCAGAGGACGGGGAGCTGCACGCGGTTCAGGAAGCATTTTGGAACAACCACGGCCTGCAATGCGGTTTCTGCACAGCAGGTATGATCATGACCTCGCTGGAAATGTTGGAGCGAAATCCCAACCCGACAGCCGAAGAAGTCCGCCAGGGCTTGGAAGGCAACGTATGTCGCTGTACCGGATACCACAACATCGTCAAGGCGGTTCTTGCGGCCGCCGCGGCCAAGGGGAGCTAGATATGACGTCTAGAATATTTGGTTCAGGGATTCGCCGCCGGGAGGACCCGCGACTAATCACAGGCCAGGCGTCGTACACCGACGATATTACCCTTCCGGGTACCGTCCATGCGGCTATACTGCGCAGCCCCTATGCCCACGCCCGAATCCGCAGCATCAATACATCGAAAGCGGTCACCGATCCTGGTGTTTTGGCGGTGTACACCGGAGGAGATATTGATGGGGTATTGAACCCGATACCTTGTGCCTGGATCGTGCCTGATTCTGAGGTCAAGGCCGTGGCCCACCCTGCCATTGCCAAAGACGTGGTGCGTTATCAGGGTGACGCCGTGGCTGTGGTGGTGGCGGAATCCCGGTACCAGGCAGAGGATGCTATGGAATCCATCGAGGTGGAATACGAAGAGCTGCCGGTGGTAGTCAACGCTGAAGTAGCTTCCCGGAACGGGGCTCCTCAGCTGCACGAGGACGCTCCCAACAACTTAGCGTTCCACTGGGTGATGACCGGCGGCGATACGGATGAGGTCTTTGCCAACGCCGAAGTCGTGGTCAAGGACACTATAATCCAGCAAAAACTGATCCCCAACACTATCGAGCCGCGTTCGGCGCTGGCAAGTTGGGTCGGTCCCACAAGCGAACTCACGTTGTGGAGCTCGAGCCAAAACCCTCACATCTGCCGCTTCCTGACTTCCTTAGTAACCTCGGTGCCCGAAAACAAGATTCGAGTGATAGCTCCAGAAGTCGGTGGTGGGTTCGGCAGCAAGACTCCGGTATATGCCGACGAAATGATCGCGGTCTTCTGCTCAATGCGATTGGGGCGGCCTGTAAAGTGGACCGAAACCCGATCCGAGAACTATCAGTCCACCCTTCACGGGCGGGACCACACTGAATATGTGAAGATCTCGGCCACCCCAGAAGCAAAAAACACCAGACTTCGCACGGAGGTCTACGCAGGCATGGGGGCTTATCACTCAACAGCCCCCCCAGGAATCCCA
>CAZYBD010000021.1:0-13032 GCA_964645515.1 uncultured Dehalococcoidia bacterium
GCAACAGTGCCGCGCCCTACCCGGCGCGGGGGAGGCTCCATTTTCTTGACTCAGTTGGAGACGCAACGTACACTAGAACCGACACAAAGTGGGGCCTAATAAAGGTCTCAGGGATGTTATTAACAATATGCGGGAACCAACTTACCGCGGTGACGACGTAGCCTTATTCATAGACTGGGAAAACTTTAAAATCAGCCTAGCAGTCGGCCGCCGGACCCCCAACGTATCTTCACTCAAAGAAGAAGTCGCTAATCACGGTCGTATCGTAGTGGCTAAAGCCTACGCCGACTGGGTAACCAAAGCCCCCGAACTCCGCGGCGCGAGCCAGTTCATCACCGCCCCCCCATCTCTTTACGCCGCCGGCATCGAGCCGGTGTTCGTGCCCACCCGAGCCCCGTCCGCCAACGCCTCTTTCAATAACGGCGTTCGAACCTCCAGGATTAAAAACAGCGTCGACGTCAAAATGACGGCCGATTGCATAGAATGCGCCCACTCCTACCCCAACATCGGCACTTTCGTGCTGGTGTCGGGCGACTCCGATTTCATCCACGTTGTCAACGCCTTGCGCACCATGGGGAAACACGTGATTGTCGTGGGGGTCTCTTGGAGCACCTCCCGCCGATTGGCCGACCAAGTGGACCAGTTGGTGCTTTATGACGTAGACGTCGACCCGTTGACGCCTGCCGAGCCGTTGGTGGCGGCCGCTACCAACGGACACACAGTCCCTCACGAAACGGCACCCGGTCGACCGGACCTCCAAGAAATCATACGCGCCATCGAGGACATCATCCGAGACGAGCGAAAGTCGGGGGGCAACCCGCTGCTCACCTCCATCAAGCAACGTCTCTTACGCCGCTACCCCAACTTTGACGAGAAGAAACTGGGTTATAGCGGATTCAAGAAGGTAATGGCCCGCGCGGCCCAGGATGGAAACATCAAACTGATCACCGCAGGTCTTGTCGACTGGGCGATCATGGCGGACGAGGAGATTCCAGAGGGCGCCACCGAGGAGAGTCCTTCCGGCGTCGCCGCCAGGCCCAGCCGGCGCCGAGGCGGTAGGTACTCTCGCCCCCGGCAGCAATCCGAGACTCCCATCAAAGCGGGCGACGGTAACACAGAGAACCGGACCTCATTCGATGACCAAGTCATAGCCGATTTCGACGGCGAGTTTGCTACCCCCGCCCAACCATCTGAGCCTCGTCCCCCATTCGGCGGCAACGAAGAACTGGCGAAGGCCATGGAAGAGGCTTTGGCCTCGCTATCATTACCCAACGGATCCGACGACGGGCACGCTGCGGAACGGGCGTCCGATCTGATTGTTATGGCGGACACTCTAGAGCACCGAGAAGGCGTCAGCCACGTGGCATTCAATTTTTTGGTCTCAGAAATCGGCGATGCTTTGGAGCAAGGTCTGGCCGCTGAGGACGCGGAAATCACCCAACGATGGGCCGAGAGCAGCTCCAAGACCTATGTCAGCAGGATGCTTCGCAGCCTGAGTGACGGTGGGTTCTTCCAGAAGGGGAACCATTCCTGGCGCGACGAATCCACCGGCCAGAGCAAACGGCGGCGCACCTTCAACCTGAACCGCGACAACCCGCTGGTGCAGCAGATGTTGGAGGCCCGCTTCGCCGTCCCAGCCGATGCCGGCGCCGATAGCAACGGCGATGAGCCTCCAGCAGAGGAATTCACCGAAGCGTTCGAACCGGAAATCGCTGGCGGACTGGCAGGGCCGCTGGACGGATACTACCCCGAAGACGACGATCAGGCCCTAGTCAAGCCCACCGAATCGTCGTTCATGTCCAGACTCTTCCGACCGCGTCGCAACTAAAATAAAACTCTTCGCTCTCGGTAACGGGGATGAGCGATTTTCTCTGTTCTCCTTGGAACTGCAGGTAGGTGCAGGTTTAATAACCTGCACCCGCTAGCAATCAAGGTCACCACTGGACCGTTACATATCCAGTATCAGAGTCGACCAACCGAAATCTCTCGCGCCCAAGCCTTCGGCAGTGTATGGATGGTAGTACTCTCTAAACCCCGATATCCGGATGCACTCCCGACTCTTGGCAACTATCGTATCGGCTAGGTCGGCGTACCCATGACGTTGCAGTGCGTGTGACAAGAACCAATTGGTGTTGATCCAGGTAGGGCCTCGCCAAATGAACCCACCCGGATTACCGGGCATGAACTTAGGTTCGGAGACCGGCACTGACGGCACTGGATAGGGAGTCCAGAAGTGGGTGGGGGAAGAAAGCCACTGGCCGACAAGGCGCTCCACGATGGGCCGGGGCAGATCGTCCAATATGAGGGGCATCAAGGAGCTGATAGTCACCATTTTTACCGGGGTTTCCGCCACCCCGGAGAGATCGAAAAACGCCCCTGTGTCATCGTCCCAGCATTTGGCCAGTAGCGCCTCGCGGGTGCGGTCAGCCTCTCGGGTGAATTCGGCGGCTTCGGGAGCGTCACCCAGCAGCCGGGCCAACGAGCGCATGCCGAAAGCATAGATGGAGTTCACCAGCACATCTTCGAAATGGAACAGGTCCAATGCCAGCATGGCATGGTCGTCCGCCCGGATGGATTCATAGGCCGCATAGACCTTCCCCAGGGCGGTTATGAACCCGCGGTTGGAGAGCTCCGCAAGGCCCAGCGCTTCGTCATACTTGGGTGAGCAGTCGGTGCCGGCCTCCTCCGGTTGTATCACTGCGATTAGTCCGTCATTGTCGGGATCCCTGGCCTCGCGCAGCCAGCGGTAGAAGGCGGTCAGAATAGGCAACGCCGCTTCTCGAAACTCGTCATCTCCGGTGGCCTGGTACACCCTCTCCACTGCGTAGGCAATGATGGGCGGCTGCATCGTAGAACTATAGTGGTCACCGACCATGCCTACGATATTTCGGCTGAGGAAATAGGGCTGCTTTTCCATTTCCCAGAAGGTGATGTGAGGGATGAATCCGTTGGGAAGGGCGCCGCTCATCAACGTCCGGAGCTCTGCCTTGGCTTGGTCTAGATCCAAGTGGATAAGAGCTATAGCGTGGAAACAAGAGTCCCAGAACCACTGGAACGGATAGCCGGTCAGCGAAGGGCAGACGAAACTGTACTCTCTGCCGTTCCAATCAGCAACGCCACGGCGGAGGTTCGTCAAAAGGATCCGGCGGGCACCTTCTTCCAGATCTCTGCGATCCATGTTCGGGCGCTAAGCCTCTTGATAGACCTCCAGGTATTTCTCGGCCACGGCCGGCCAAGTGAACTCGGAAAGGGCGTATTCTTGCGCCTCTGTCCCCATTTCCTGACGGAACACAGAGTCGTTCACAAGGTGCACCAACTCCCTGACGGCAGCCTGGCGGTCGTATCTCGGCACCACTATCGCGCCCTGGCCCAGCAGATCTTTGTTGGCCCCAACGTCGTGGGTCAAGACTGGCGCTCCCCGGGCCATGGCCTCGAAAAACACCAGCCCGAACGCCTCGTACTGCGAGAACAGAGTGAAAATATCAGCCTCGGCGTACAGCTCGGCAAGCTCGTTATCCGAAATTTCCCCCGTGACCTCCACCTCCGATAAGAGCCCGTGTTCGCCGATAAAAGCTTTTATGGCCGACTCGTCCCCTTCGTCCCGGCCCACCAAGACCAGCCGCACCAGTCTGTGGAATTGGGGCCGTGCCCGCAGGTAGGCCCCAAGGAGCCAAAGCTGCCCTTTATGACGCCCCAGGCGTCCGACGCACAGAACGTTGAGCGTCCGCGCTTCCAGATCGTCGTCCGTGTCCGCATGGCGTTTCGCCACGCCCTTTGCCAAAGTCGCTTCGTCGGGAACCGGAGCACCCCATCCGATCACTTTCAGCTTCCGGCGAGGGACCAGATAGGCTCGGCGCACCCCTTTGGCCTCCCTTCCGGTTAACGCAATTACCCGGTCCGCCACGTGACATAAAAATGCGTTGATGGGTCGCAGCCACCAACGGCTGGCCGGCAGGGTATGGAAGGAGGGGGTAAATACAAATTGGGCCTGGCCGCGGTAGAAGAACCACGCCCAAAAGTGACCCCAGAACCAACCGTCGCCCACGAAGTGAATAACGTCAGGTTTAAACTCGTCCAAGTACTTTCTCACGGACACGGGCGAGAACCAAACCAGCGGCACCGAGTACAGTGGCACCGAGCGGCGGGGATAGCCGCATAGCCGGTAGATAGAAATACCGTCCGGCATCTCCTCTCGGTCGGCCCACGACGGCTGCGGGACCCTGGGAAAGGAATATTTAGTCGTAAGGACACCAACCGCCTCCACAGACGGTGACCGGCTTATTTGGCGGGAGAGTTCTTCGATGGCACGCTCGATTCCGCCCAGGTAGGGCCGATAGTAAGGCGTCAGGTACAGGACACGCAACGGCATGCTAGCCACCAGCTGCCGCCAGGCCGTTTTTCCACGATTCGGTCAGTTGCGAAAGCGACAAATCGATCAATCCAGCTATCTGGAAGCGGTCGCCGCCAGTATACCCCAACCTCGCAGCCGGGACACCGTTGGCCCTAGCCAGCGCCGCGAAAGGCTCGAAAAGCTCTTGGGAAATGGTCACGATAATGCGGGACTGCCTTTCACCGAACAATGCTACATCCCATCGGCCCTGGATCTCGAAATCGCCAAGGAAACCTACCGCACCTTGGATGCAACATTCAGCCAAGGCGACCGCTAGCCCTCCGTCAGAGCAGTCGTGAGCCGCCCGAAAATTTACCAGGGCAATGCCGAAACGACAATGATCTTGTACACTTCTTTCAAGTTTCAAGTCGCTCGCAGGCCGGCCGGCCACCATCACATGACCAGTTTGGATGTACTCGCTTCCCGCCAAGTCCGACGCCGGTTGCTGATCGAAGCCCGGGCCCAGAAGGGCCACGACCAATTCCTTCCCAGGGAAACCCGACCTCGTGGATTTCGTGGCGTCTTCCAAGAGCCCGAGCCCGCCGACGACTGGTGTGGGGAATACCGCTTGCCCGCGGGCCTCATTATAGAGGCTAACATTACCGCTAACGACCGGCACTTCTAAAGCCTGGCAGGCCGAGGCCATTCCGCGAATGCACTGTTCAAGCTGATAATACACGTCGGGGCGCTCCGGGTTCCCGAAGTTTAGGCAGTCGGTCAAGGCCAGGGGCTTGGCGCCGAGGCAGGTCAGATTGCGGCAGACCTCGGCTACGACGATCTGGCCTCCCACATAGGGATCAACCTGACAATACCTTCCGTTGCCGTCGATGCAGACTGCGATGGCCTTTTCGGTCCCTTTAATGCGTAGCACGGCCGCGTCGGCCCCTGGGACGACCACCGTGTTGGTCTGCACCTGGTGGTCGTACCTACGATACACCGGCTCTTTACTAGCAACATTGGGCGCCGCCATCAGTCGCAAAAGAGTGGCATCAGGCCCGTCCAGTGGCAGAGGCACGGAGTCCAACGACAATTCCTTTCGGGCTAAGTCCGCAGTGGAAGGCTCACCCGTCAAGCGATAACTTGGCGCTTCCGCCAGCGGTTGTATCGGCAGATTGGCCACTGTTTCTGAACCGTTCAACACTCGTGCTTCGGGCTCTGCGGTCACCGAGCCGATTTCACGGCAGGGCACATCCCATTTCTCGAACACGGTCTGCACCTCGGCCACGTCGTCAGGTCTGACCACCAACAACATCCGTTCCTGAGACTCGGACAGCATGAGCTCGTAAGGACTCATGCCCGGCTCTCGTTGGTGTACCTGGGAAAGGTCCAGCATAACGCCGCGGCCGCCCCGAGCCGCCGACTCCACCACTGCGCTGGTGAGGCCGGCAGCCCCCAGATCTTGAAACGCCTGAACAGCGCCCGTGTCTAGCGCTTCCAAACAGGCCTCGATAAGCACTTTCTCTAGGAAGGGATTGCCAACCTGAACAGTGGGGCGCAATTCTATCTCTTCCTCAAAGGTCCGAGAGGCCAGCCCAGACGCCCCGTGTATCCCATCCCGTCCAGTATCGGCGCCCACCAACAACAGTACATCCCCAATGCCACTGGCAGCCGCTGAGGCGATGCTGTCCTTGGAGACTAGGCCAACGCACATGGCATTGACCAGTGGGTTTTGAGAGTAGGAGGTATCGAAACAGATCTCGCCGCCTACATCAGGTACCCCAATGCAGTTGCCATACCAGGAAATACCAGCGACGACGCCCTGGAATAACTGCCGGTTCTGGGGGTCGTCCAACGGTCCAAATCTGAGGGAATTAAGGAGTGCAATGGGCCTAGCCCCCATAGCTAGAATATCGCGGACGATCCCTCCGACTCCAGTGGCGGCGCCCTGTAACGGCTCCACGGCCGACGGATGGTTGTGAGACTCAACCTTGAACACCACCGCCAGTCCGTCTCCAATATCCACGGCACCGGCGTTTTCCGCCCCGGTCTGGGAGAGAACGATCGGAGACTTCTGCGTGAATAACCGGAGCAACGGCCTGGAGTGTTTATAACCGCAGTGTTCGCTCCAGAGGGCGCCAAACATACCCAGCTCGACAGGGTTGGGTTCCCTTTCCAGCTGCTCTACTATCACGTCATATTCAGACTGAGAGAGCGCGATCTCGTCCAGAGTTTCTTTACTTACCGCCATTCGCCGTAAATCCCCCTTCCATCCTCCGAGTCGCCCTGTAGGGAGGGTCCTATCCCGCCGCCTGGTCCGTCTCCGTGGTCTCTGGAGCGCATCCGGCGGCGTCGTTTGGCAGAACCTGACCGCCGGTCACACTGTGGTAGGTAGCAGCGACCCCAAAATACTCCAATACTTGCTCCAGATCGGTAGTGGTGATCAGGACCTGCTGATACTGCGAGGCCTTTTCCAGCACCCGGGTACGCCTGAAACTGTCAATCTCCGACAGGGCGTCGTCCAGCAAGACGATCGGGCTCTCGCCACGCACCGCCGTCAAAACTTCAGCCTCTGCAAGCCGCAGTGTCAGTGCCAGAGTACGCGCCTGGCCCCGCGAAGCGAATGTGCCCATGTCGACCCCGTCGATCGTCAGGTTGAAATCGTCGCGGTGTGGTCCAACAGCAGTAGCCACCTGAGCTCGTTCCCTTTGGAAGGCAGCTGCCAGCGCCTGCCGGTAGCTCTCTTCCATGCCCTCAGCATCCCCGGCTAGAGGCACACTGGGCCGGTATTCCACGACCAACTCCTCGGACGGGCCACTGAGGTCTGAATGGTGCCCGATACAACTGGAAGCAACCTCTCCCATGATTTCATGGCGCCGCCAAGTAAGCCAAGCGCCTTCTCCGACCAACTGTTCGTCCCAAAAGCTTAGTTCATCGCCCCCGGCCCGGCCCTCGCGCAGCAGTCGCAGCAGTTGGTTCCGTTGCTGGACAATCTTGTTGTAGCGTTGCAGGCCCTTCAGGTAGCGAGGGTCCGACTGGGACAACAGAATATCCAGGAACCGCCGCCTTCCCGACGGAGGACCTTGGACCAAATCGATGTCTAGGGCTGTGAATAGCACTGCGTTGACAGTACCCACCAGTTCGGCGGCGGTCCTCTTCAAGCGGTTGACCCTGATATCTTTACGGACGTTATAGCCCAGCTGGTGGGTGCTGGGCGCTGGGCCCCCGCCAACCTGGTATCCAACGATTACTCTGACACTGTCGTCTGACCGCTCTACGTTGGCATCCACCAGCGCCTGCTCACCGGCTTGCGCCGCAATGAAATTCACCAGCTCTCGTTCGTTTGCTGCCCGGAACGACCGAGCTATGGAAAGAAGGTAAACCGCCTCTAAGAGCGTGGTTTTGCCCTGGGCGTTGGGGCCGAAAAACACTGACACGCCTGGAGTCAATTCCAGTTCCAATTCGGCGAGGTTGCGGAAATTGGTCAGCCGAAGGTGGGAGAGATATGCCAACGGCTCTCGTGCCTCTCAGGTCTACGGGGCGCTTTGCAATTGTAACAGCAGCGGCGGACTGTTTGCCGTGGAGGGGGCTTGCGGAAGCGCAACAAGGGTCTGAAGCTATTCCTGCTCCCGCAACTCTCGAATCTGTTCTTCCAGTTCCAGGGCCTGTAAAACCTCTCCGGCAGAGAGCCGGAAACACCGATCCAAGTACAGTTTGGCTAGTTGAGAGCTACGTTCTGAGGTATCTTTGGCTACCGCCAACAGGTTGGTAACTTGAAACTCTTCCGGCAAGTAGCGGGCAAGCACAGCGATCTCATCGCCGATTTCCTCCACAGCCTGCAGGTCCGACCCTTCAATAGCAAACCGCAGTCGCCCCAAGAGGCGCGACAGTTCCCCCAGCTTATCGCTTTCACTCATGAAGCTGAATAGAACCTCATTAACCCCATAAGAAAGGTCTTCGGTTTCCTGTTGCCCGGGTTGCCCCTCTATAACATAACCCGGGAGCGGTTCCGCCTCTGGGACTGCGGTCGTGGAGTCGGAACCGCACATCTCGGCATAGCTCTGCACGGCCTCGGTGACCGACTCCAACATACGAGGTAGGTCGAAGGAAAACAAGCTGCCAGCGTAGACCAGATCGTCGCCCCTAAGCTCGCTCAAACGGTCAAGCTTGCCGTACCCGTCCACCTGTTCCGGTACGGGTGGCATAGCGAAGGCGGAAAGGTCATTCAGCGGCAGGCTGCCCAGATGGGATGCCAGAAACGGGGGCACATATTTAGTCAGATCGGCCTTGACCGGAAGGGTGACCACGTAGGTGGCATAGACCTTGTCGGGCTCTGTGTCCACTCGGAAATAGACCAGTGCATGCCCTCTGGGTTTTTGCGGGTCTCCCCTCTCGAAGGTCAAATCCATAAACAACAGACTCAGAGCCGATCAGATTTCGTTTTTCTATTATAGGACAGTAATTTTGCCCACACCAGCACAGAGTCTCCCGGCAGCCTAATCGCGGCCTAGATTGACGGACCACCCTCGCGTTGACTCCCCTTCGCAAAGTAAGTATCGTAAAGGATAGGAACCGCATCGCCGTCGGTGTGGGGACCACTATCATTGAGTAATACGGCGGCTCCAATCCAACATCCAACAGGCCGGGGCTTGAGTTCCGGGATGTAGCCGAGGAACAATATGGCAGGTTCGGAACACGGTAAGGTCCAAGCAGAGATTCTTTACTGCGTATCTTGAGGATATTTCCCAGTCGCCTCGTGGTTGGCGACAGAATTCTTCCGCTCCAACGCACCGGGCGACGTCGCCATCAAGATGACCCCTTCGGACCGCGGCCGCTTGGAAGTCTATCTTGACGGCGAAAAGATATTCGACCGCAAAGAAGAGGGCAAATACCCGGACTTACCCAAGGTGAATGAGCTGAAGATGGTAATTGCTGAAAAGATATTCGAGATTGAAGACGCCTAGAGTCCGAAACCGGCCTCACCGCAGTCTGAATTCGGAAGGCCTAACCTCCACAGCCCAGAGGTTACACCCGGACTGTGGAGGTTAGATTGGCCAATCAAGAGCACGTAAAGTTGCTCAAGAGCGGGCCAGCGGTGTTTGCCGCCAGGTGGAACGAACATACGGACACCATGTTAGACCTAGCAGGCGCCGACCTAAGCGGGCTCCAATTGCCGGGAGCCGGGTTGCGAGGGGCCAATTTGAAAGGCGCTGACCTCTCCGGAGCCGTGCTTTCCGGAGCCAGCCTTGCTCAAGCTGACCTATCGAACGCCAACTTAGAGCAAGCCGATTTGGGAAGGGCCGTGCTCACCGGAGCCAACCTTGCCGGAGCGAATCTAACCAACGTCAATTTTTTCTGGGCCGACCTGAAAGGGGCCGCTCTCGAACGGGCTATCGTGACCTGCTGCCGGATGAACCGAATCAACCTTATCGGGGCTGACCTTACAGACGCCAACTTCAGCCAGTCCAACATGACCGAAGCCGACCTGCGAAACGCCAACCTGGCCGGCGCGTGCTTTCAGTCAACCAACCTCAACGGTGCCGACCTGAGCCGCGCCGTCATGCCTGGCGCTGACTTTACCCGGGCCATGATCCGAGACTCGATGTGGGTCGCCGCCGACCTTCGCGGGGCCAATTTCCCGCAGACCAGCCTACACCGTTTCGACTTCACCATGGCGAGGTGGGACGAGACCACTATATTCCCAGCAGGCTTCGACCCGAACAATCCAGGAGACCGTGACGTATCCAACTAGAACCGCAGGTGTAGCCCTTCCTGGTGTTTCCAACTGCGAATGGTAAAATAAACGCTTCGATCCGTGAGCTGGAGGCCCATTAGACGTGCCCGTTCTGCTGATTACCGGGAACCGCTCCGGCGTTGGCAAGACCAGCCTAGCGGCGGCGCTGTTAGTTCAACTGCATCGTTCGAGCAGGCATGGCGCTTATTGGAAGCCGTTCTCGGAGTCCCTGGATGCCGATCCTGACGTACAGTTCATATCTGGCGCCCTGTCAGTAGCGCTCGGCCTTCCGTCGGTCCCGCCGCCAAGCCGGTCGCAGCCCTCTGACGACGAACTACGTGATCATCTCGCCAGGCTGCGGTCCCAAGCGCAGGTCGAGCTCATCGAGGTGGCAAACCCCTCACAGGCGGCCGAGATGGCCGACACGTTGGACGCCAGCGTGTTACTAGTACACAACTACGCTCCGCTGGATCCAATTGGAGCGGCCCAACAGGCCGGAGCGCGCCGGACCGTTGGGGTTTTGAACTCTGTCCCAGTCTACCGGCGAGAATCGATCACCATAGAAATGGATGCCCAAGGCCTCCCGTCTGAAACGGTAGTGCTTCCGGAAAGCCGGTTCATGCTATCAGCGACCGTTGAGCAAGTCGCAGCCCTCCTGGGCGGTGAATGGGTGCTTGAGCCGGTGAACATCGACACACCGGTGGAGCGGTACCTTATCGGAGGCAACATCATGGACTCCGGACCCAACTACTACGGACGCTTCGCCAATCAGGCCATAATTACCCGCGTCCAACGTCCCGACATCCAACTGGCCAGCATGAACTCCGAAACTAGCTGCCTGGTGCTCACCGGGGCCGGTGAGCCCACCGAATATATCAAAGCCGAAGCCCGAGAGCGGGACATCCCCCTCATCAGGGTCCAGTCTTCAACTATCGACACGGCTGAAGCCTTGGGCGGGGTCTTAGGCCGAGGAACGGCCCACAGCCTGGCAAAAGCCCAACATTTTGCTGATCTGCTCACCCGTTACGCCGCACCGGAGGTGGTACAAGGGTGGCTTTCGCCGGACTGAAGCGACAGGAATTTTACTAGGTTCCCCATCTGAACCAACTTCCTCGTAGGGCGACCATGGTCTACAAAGTCCGGCTCATTCTGCCCTAACGGTATCTAGGGACCTCAGGCGTCTAATGCTCCGCATACTAGGATAGCCATCTCATAAGAGAGTTGCTCGTGGGTAAGGATGCGGTTAAATGGCGGTCTCGGGACTATCAGCACAGCTACAAGTGAAGTTGAACTAGTTCGATATCGTCGCCTTCGGAAACGACCGTAGGCGGAAGGACCCATAATCGCACCATAACGTAAGACCGCCACGCCGACGATTCCTTGACGCTGGCAATCGCCAGACAATACAATTAGCTTGTCCGCCCGATGGTAGGGCCGCGCACTCTGGTGCGATAGCAAAGGTTTCGTCGTCTGGGAGAGTTAAATGCCGGTTACCAGAAACGGCGTCGAGCTTACGGTGGAGATCACCGAGAAGGCCGCCGAAAAAATAAAATATTTTAGCGAAAAAGAAGGTATCATCAACGACGTGGGCGTCCGAGTGGCCGTTAAAGGCGGAGGCTGTTCCGGCCTAACCTACGACCTACAGATTACCGGTGACTTTGCCGAAACCGACCGGGTGGTGGAGCAGTACGGCGTGAAAGTTATCGTCGACAAGAAGAGCTACATTTACTTGGTAGGCACCGAGCTGGACTTCTCCGACGGGCTAAACGGCAAGGGCTTTATTTTTCAGAACCCCAACGCCAAAAAGGCCTGCGGCTGCGGGACATCTTTTAACGTTTAACTGGCTACCCCGTCGGAGATTCAAGAAGAATACTCCGAGCTTGGTACGCCGCCCTCTCTATTGAAGGCGGCGTACTGATTTCTAGAACAGCGAGGCAGCCATGGCGGCCAAACAGTTCTTTCTCCACTCAGCCACCACCGTTGACGGTGACGCGGCCTCCATGGTCCAACGGCACGGCTACGAATTGCCATCCACGTTCTCTGACCCTGAATCAGAATACACTGCGGCCGTAACCGGCGCTGCGATCCATGACGCCTCATATCGCGGCCGCCTCAAAGCCACCGGCGAAGACGCCCTCGACCTTCTCAACCGCATGTCCACCAACAAGGTGATTGACTTGCAGCCGGGAGAAGGGACTCCCACGGTGCTGACCACCGACCGTGGCCGCATTTTAGACCTATTGGGCGTGGTGAATAACGGGGACCATGTTTTGCTGCTGACCAGTCCCGGGCAACAGCAACCTGTGATCGAGTGGCTGGACAGATATACCATCATGGAAGACTTGGTTGTCGAAGATATAACCGCTACTACCGCGATGCTGGCTCTGATTGGTCCCGTCGCCAGGGATTACTTGAAGCCGGACGCTTCTCCGACGACGGCTATGTCCGCGCGAGAACAGAGTTTCGGCGACTACCGTGCTTTGGTAATCAATTACCCGCTAGGCAAACTGCCCTGCTACTACCTGGTGACGCCGGCGGAAGACGCCCTAGGTACCTGGGTACATTTCTTGGAAAGCGGCGTCACTCCCATGGGCATGGAGGCCTTCGAAACGGTCCGGGTCAGCCTGGGCATTCCAGAGGCCAACAGCGAGCTAGGAGTGCTCTACAACCCTCTTGAGGCAGGACTGATCGGATCCGTAGACTTCGCCAAAGGTTGCTACATAGGCCAGGAAGTAATCGCCAGGCTAGACAGCTACAAAAAGGTCCAGAAATACTTGGTCGCCCTCAAGTTCGATGGCAACGCCAAAGTGAATGCGGGCGACTCTTTGGTCCAAGCCGGGCAGGCAGTGGGGTCGGTGACATCCATGTCACGGGTCCCAGGGAACGGATTGGTCGGACTCGGGTACGTCAAGACTGCCAGCGCGATACCCGGGACACAACTGGAGCTTGCAGCACCGGCATCCGGCGAAGT
>CAZYBD010000022.1:0-1737 GCA_964645515.1 uncultured Dehalococcoidia bacterium
ATCCTTGGACGGAAACGGCAGAGAGGTCGAATCCTTGGCGTCATGCCCGGCGATGGCGTTTAGGACCAAGGCACAATCGGCGACGCTCCTGGCAACCGGCCCAATTTGATCCAACGAAGAAGCGTAGGCCACCAGACCGTAAGAAGGCTTGAGGCCGACGCCGCCGCACAACGAAGCGGGTTGTCGGACACTCCCGCCGGTGTCGGACCCCAGAGAGTAGATTGTCTGACCAGCTGAAACTGAAGCGGCGGCGCCCCCGCTGCTGCCCCCTGGGACTCGGTTTAGGTCCCAGGGGTTGTGGGTCGGGTGAAAAGCGGAATTCTCGCAGGACGAGCCCATGGCGAATTCGTCCATGTTGCCCTTGCCCAGTAAGACTGCACCTTGGTCGAACAAACGGCTGACTGCAGTTGCATTGTAAACCGGGATAAAGTTTTCCAGCATGCGGGAAGCGCAGGTCGTCAGGATGCCCCTGGTGCACATCACATCTTTGACCTGGACCGGGACTCCGGTTAGCGGGCCCCCTTCACCTTTGGTCAGCATTCGGTCGGCCTGCGCGGCCTGCTCCAAGGCCAGTTCTGGAGTAAGGGTAACAAACGATCGTACCTGGTCTTCCGTAGCGTCTATCCTGGCCAAACAGGCGTGGGTCAACTCCACTGAGCTGGCGTCGCCTCGTTGAAGTAACTCACTTGCTTCCCCCAACGTTAACCAGTTAAGTGCCTCCGGCCATTGGGTTGAGCCTTTGTCCGTGGTGGACGGCATTACTCGTCCAGCACGGCTTTGACTCGGATGAACTGGTCTTCCGGGAGCGGTGCAGTGCTGAGCACATCACCCGGGTTCAAGGAATCTTCCATATGGTCGTCGCGCATGACCGTCCACAACTCCCCCGCGTTGCTGGTTGGCTCGATATCCGTTGTGTCCATTTCGCTAAGAATCTCGAATTGCTCCAGTATCTGGGAAAGCTGTTCTGCGAAGACCTCAATATCTGCGTCGGTAAGGCCGATTCGGGCCAACGCCGCTATGTGCTCAACTTGGGAACGCTCAAGGGCCATAGTCAATCCTCAGATTCTACCGGCCTGACGCCGGCGAGATTAATAGATCTTGGTGTGGATGGCCGTGGTCATGATCAGCTCGGCTAGCGTCTCCGCCCAGCGGACTGACGATCCGGCAGGAATAGTCCACTGGGCCGAGCGCTGCGTTTAGGTCATGTCTTGGCCGCCTGAGACGCTGATCGAGAGTCCGGTCACGTAGTCAGATTCGGCCGAGGCCAAAAACGCAGCCATCCGGGCAATGTCGTCTCCTTGGGCAATCCGTCCGAGCGGCACTCGTATGGCCCGCTCCCGGACCATATCAGCCCGGAACTCTTTTGAAGACTCGCCCTCAGGACTCAGCGCGGCGGCAATGAAATCGACTCGTTCCGTGTCCACCAGTCCGGGGCAGATGGCGTTTACGTTCACCCGGTGCTCCGCCATTTCCTGGGCCATTGCCTGAGTGAAACCGACAATGGCGAATTTGGAGGCGCAATACGCGGCGTATCGAGCGATTCCTCTTTTACCCGCCCCGGAGGAGATGTTAATAATCTTTCCTCCTCCTCCACGTGTAATCATGTGACGGGCCACCGCCCTCGAGCAGAGGTAAGTTCCGCGGACGTTGACCCTCATGACATCATCGAAGGCATCTTCTTCCAGGTCGACGACGTTCACCCGGTCTTTGCCGGGGCGGGACCCGGCATTGTTGACC
>CAZYBD010000023.1:0-6143 GCA_964645515.1 uncultured Dehalococcoidia bacterium
TTGGTTAGGATAATTTTTCTGGCTTATCCGTATGTCATATTTGATAAAACGAATGATGGGGTCCCGTATCGATCCGGGACCCCTTCATTCGTTTTCGGTTTGGACTGTCTAGTCATTAGAACAAACATTTTCATAATGGCCTAAAAGTGTTGACATTTTCCGAACGAACGTTCTACTATTGATGAGCAATATTAGAACATAAGTTCAGGAGAATAGCAATGGTCAGTCAGCTAATTGCCAGTCGGTCAGTTTCACACCCGGTATCTCCCGTTTCGACCGCTCCGATTTCACCAACTTCGGTCGCCGACCCCGTACCGGAATTCTATCATTACGAAGACACAGGCTGCGAAGTCTCTACTTCTTGCCTCAGTTGCCCACTGCCCCAGTGCAAATACGACGACCCAGTCTGGTACCAGCGCAACCGTCGCTTGGCCCGGGACTTCAAAGTCTGGTCGGCGATACAACAGGATGACCTAACAGTGGACGAGGCGGCAGAGCGATTTTCGGTCACTGTGCGAACCATTTTCCGGATTATGCAACGCTGTCGCGAAGCTTCGTCAGAAGTGGAAAGCGAAGAACTACTGGCATTTGCCGCGGACTAGCGGTTGACCGTCCTCCTTTCGAAAAGGGGATTACCTTCGCCTGTCCAGCAAGGCTCCCGTAGATTCCGGAATGAGCAGAATAACTAGGTTTGGAAGGCTACCTCGTAGTGGAGGCCGATCGGCCCTAGCCCTTCGCCAGAGAGGTGCCGAGTACCCCTCGGAGCACAAAAGGTCACTAGCCCCTAGGCAATCCCAGACCCCGAGTGGCAATGATATTGCGCTGGACTTCGGAGGTGCCGGCAGCGATTTTTCCGGCGAAACTGTTCATCCAGTGCTCTTGCACACGGCCCTGTAGCGGCGCCCACTTCTCTTCCCGGCCCAAGGTGCCAAAAAGCCCTAAGATTTCCAGTGCGGCTTCCGTCGACCGCTGCACGGTTTCGCTGCCGAAGACCTTGCTCACCGACGCCTCTTTGGTAGGCACCAGGCCTTGGGATTGCATATACGCCACATTGTAGGCGATTAGCCGGGCGACTTCGCATTCGATATAGCGATCGGCCATCAAGTCTCGCACCCACGGGATCTCAATGATAGGCTGCCCGTCGCGTTTGGTCTCGGTGGCATACTCGCGTACATCGTCCAGCAACCGCCTAGCCGAGGCCGAATAATCGATGCCAGAGCGTTCGAAGTCCAAGAGGGTGACAGCCACGTACCAGCCCCGGTCTTCCTCACCGACCACATTGGCACGAGGAACCCGCACATTATCAAATATCACTTGGTTAAACTCGTGTCCGTTGGCCATGTTCACAATAGGACGGACCGACACCCCTGGGGACTTCATATCGACCAGAACGAAGCTGATGCCCCGATGTTTGGGGGCGTCAGGGTCGGTCCGAGTCAGCAACATGATCCAATCGGCACGGTGGGCCAACGTCGTCCAGATCTTGGTCCCATTTATTACTAGATCGTCGCCGTCTCTAACGGCTCGGGTGCTTAACGACGCTAGGTCAGAGCCGGACTCGGGCTCGCTATAGCCCTGGCACCACTGCACCTCACCCCGGGCCACCGGCGGCAGATGGGTCTTCCTCTGCTGTTCAGACCCGTGGATCATCAGAGTCGGGCCCAGCATTCTCACCCCGAATATATCCCTTCCCGGGGCCCTGCGATAAGTCATTTCCTCGCTGAAGATGGCAGATTTTACAGACGAGGCGCTCTGGCCACCGTACTCCTCGGGCCAGTGCATGGTCAACCAACACCTGTCGGCCATCTTTCGCCGGATGACCTTGGTCAGTTCACAATCGTCCTCTTCTGGATAGCGGCCTCCGCCCTCCCAATCGGGCGGCATCTCAGCCGTTAAGAAGGCATCTAGTTCATTCCGAAAGGCATCGTCTTCGGGAGAGAACTTGAAATCCAAATCGTAACTCCTGACGGGGGTGGGTTAGCCGCCCACAGCGACGCAGGTTACAGTTCGAACCACCCCAGGGACCGTGTGGATCCGCCCGGTGACCAAGTCGCCCACGACGGCAATATCGTCACCGTTGATAAGGGCAATAATATCGTAAGGCCCGGTTACAACGTCAACCGTCGTAATCCCTGGAAGTTCCGTCAGCGTACCGGCCACCTCACGGGTCTTTCCCACTGCGGTTTCAATCAATAAATATGCTTTGGTTGCCATCAATCGCCTTCTCTTCTAACATATCTAACGGGTTCGGGTACAGCCTGCACTTGATCTTCGCCCAATACAGTGCCTGGCAGCGAGTGGAGACCATTCTACGGCCCGCCTTCCGACACTGTCAATTGAGACCAAAACAGCCAGAGTATTCACCGTATAATAGACATCCATGACAGAATGCCTTGAAATTCTTCGCACCGGGGCCCGAAGACTTGGGATCTGCCTGGAGTCCAACCAGCTGGACCAGTTCCAGACCTATTACGACGAGCTTTCCGACTGGAACCGGCGGGCCAACCTGACTTCAATCACCGGCTACGCCGAGGTGCAGGTTAAACACTTCTTGGACTCGCTGACCGTCTGTTTAGCCGCCGGGAACCTGCTCAGTTCCGGTGCCCGTGTCGTCGACATAGGCAGCGGAGCTGGGTTCCCCGGCATCCCACTGAAGATCGCGTTCCCTGCCACCGACCTGCATCTCATCGAGTCCGTAGGAAAGAAGACGGCTTTCCTGGAGCGGTTGGCGGAAAGGCTGGCGGTGGATGGCGTGAACGTGCACACAGGCCGGGCCGAGACGCTGGCCAGGGAGCCGGAACTCCGCGAATCCTTTGACCTAGCTTTGGTTCGGGGGGTCGCCAAGCTGCCCCTCCTTCTGGAGTACGCCCTACCATTCTGCCGGGCCGGGGGGATGACTGTGGCGCTAAAGCACGGCGCCCTGAAGGCGGAGTTGGAAGCCGCCGCCAACGCCCTGAGTAAATTGGGGGGTAAAGTTGGGGCGGCGCTCCGAGTCGAGCTCGAGGGCCTGACTGACGACCGGGTCGTCATGGCCATAGAAAAAGTCTCTCCCACTCCGGACCGCTACCCCCGCCGGACTGGCATTCCGGCCAAACGCCCGCTCTAGACCAACGACAAAGCCGCCAGGTTCGTGTGCATCAGTCGGATCTAGTATCATTGCCGGGATTTGCAGGGAACTTCACTGCACCTCATCTCGGAGTGATGGTTACGTCAATTTTGGTAACTGGCGGCACCGGTTTTATAGGGAGCAAAATTGTCCTCAAGCTGGCCGCGCTGGGAGAGGAGGTAGTCTGTTTCGACCTGACCCCTCATCGGGCCAATCTTGCGAAAGAGGGGGACCCCACAAAGTTCTACCGCGGCGACGTTACCCAACTACCCCATCTAATGGAAGCGATCAACAATCACCAGGTAGACCGGATCGTCCACATGGCAGCGCTGCTCCCGCCGGATACCGAAGACCGACCCCACTACGCGATGCAGGTGAACATCGGAGGGACCAACAATGTGTTCGAAGCGGCCCGGTGGACCGGCCTAAGCGGGTCGTCTACGCCAGTTCCATCGCCGTGTACGGCGTACAGAACACCTCTGGCCAGCGTCCGATCACTGAAGACGACCTTACCGACCCGGTCAATGTCTACGGCATGACGAAGATGGTCAACGATTTTTCGGCCAAGCGTTACATAGAACACTACGGACTGGACCTGAGGCCAATTCGCATTTGCACCGTGTTCAGACACGGGCGGACCACCGGCATGACCGGGACAATCGGTGGTCTGATGGTGTAGTTGCCAGGGGTAGGCCAACTGGTCGACATGGACTTCAAGCAAGACGAGCCTTCCACAATGATCCACGCCGAGGATGCAGCGGAAATATTTGTGCGAGCAGCGCTAGGAGAGAAGTTGAACCACCGGGTGTACATCAGCGGTGGGCATTTGGCCACCATCAAGGATATGGCCGATACCGTCCGCAGCTTCATCCCAAACGCACAAATTATCACCAGCGACCAATCGGTGCCTCATATATGTATCGTGGACAACAGCCTGATGCTCGCCGACATCGGCTACGAGATAGCGCCATTCCGCCAACGAGTCCTGGGACACATCAACGACGCCCGAGGCGAGGCGGGCATGGCCACCATAGTGACACAATAGTAAGGGAGGTCTCGGTCTATCTAGTCCACGATGGGTTATAATCCAACGTAGCGTCGACCGCACCTGTCTGCGGCCACAAGAGGGTTTCAATGAGCATCGCCATCGGTTACATGCCCGGAGCTTTCGGAGAGGGAGGAGATAATCCCGACTATCTGCGGCAGCTGGTAGCGACCGGGGACAAGCACGGCTACGACTCCATCTGGCTGAGCGACCGCATCGTTAGCGACAAGTTCAGCCTGGAGCCAATGGTAGCCCTAGCTATGGTGGCGGCGCACTCGGAATCAATGAAATTCGGGACCAGCGTGCTGGCCATGCCGCTGCGAAACCCGGTGGTGTTAGCAAAACAGATCGCCACCTTGGACTTCCTTTCCCAGGGCAGGTTCTTTCCCGCCGTCGGCCTAGGCCAGGAAGAGCCGGAGGAATACGAAGCCTGCGGCGTCACCAGAGAACGGCGCGGACCGCGCACTGACGAAGCTATCCGACTAATGCGTCGCCTGTGGGAAGAAGAAAACGTGACCTATGAAGGTGAGTTTTACTCCTGCCACAACGTTACGCTCACGCCCAAACCGTTTTTACAACCTTCGACCCCGGTGTGGATCGGAGGGCGGACACCGGCAGCAGCCCGTAGAGTTGGGCGAGTTGGCGACGGCTGGTTAGTTTCCAGCGCCACCCCGGCAGAGGTTAAAGAAGGTCATGACATTGTTTTTGAGACCGCATCGGAATACGGCCGAGAAATCGATGACGACCACATTGGGGTCCTGTTGGGCTACTACGTCAGTTCCGACGTGGAACAAGCGACCGCCAATGCTAACAACTACGTGATCCGTCAACGCTCAGACGCCCATTTCACCGAGTTCACGGCAGTGGGCCCCGTTGACCGCATAGCAGAGCACATCCAGCGCTACATCGGCGCAGGGGCTTCCAAGTTCGTGATGCGACCGATGTGCACCGGGAAAGAGACGATGGAACAGCTGGACATCTTGGGAGAAGAGATCCTTCCTCTGTTCCACAAGACCCGCCCTACACAGTAAAAAATACTCTCGGATCTTCTCCCCAGGGGTTATCTAGAGTGGCCTTCAACGTTATCATTAGCTCCCGCATATCGGAACTTCAAAGGGAACTGAAATCCAACTCGTAGAACACTCCCTAGACCTGCCACCAGTCTTCGGCGTGCAACTAACGGCCATCCGACGGTACACCCATAGCTTCTTCCCTGGCAGGCACCGACCGACCCCTCCAGCATGAGTCTTCGGGCAACATGCAGACAACAGACTGGATGCCCATTCCACACGGGACCAGGAGTGGTTGCCAATGGCCGCACCGGCTTGTCATCATGACACGCCAGGGCGTCGCAGCTTCCATATTTTGAACAAACGGGACGGCGACCCGCACGACAATAGGACACTTCCGAGGCGGCAGAGACATTCCCTTGAGTGTACACGGCGCCCTACCAACCAATAGCACCAGGCGGGCATTCGTAATGCCCGCTTCCTCCGCAGGGACAAAATCCGCCGACATCCCCGGTGAAGATTCGACATTCACGACCTGGCGGCACTTACATTACATGGGAAGGGAAACTCGACCAGCTCCGTCCCCAACACCGATAAATATGTCTAGGGATCCAGGCTTAAAGTCATGATCTTTTGACTACTGTCCTGTTGCCGGTGCGGGCCGTACCGGAACTGAACCGCGATATCCTTGATCCAGATATCCGCCTTGGACAGCAGGTCATAGACGTCGGAATTTTAGACAGTCAGTGTGTCGGTGTGGCGACCTATATTTCGCTGGCGGTATTGGTGCGACCGAGTCCGCAGGGCTGTAGACGTGTAGCAGTTATGCAACGCGCACCCAATAAGGAGTAGTCCGAAGATCGCCAGACCCATGGCCCGTTGTAAAGAGCTGGGGACGTAGCGGAAGGGCCGGCCGTCGAAGATAAATCGATTACCCACCGCCGGCAGAGATAGCGGCTAAGCAGCTTCCTAAGGCCTTCCC
>CAZYBD010000024.1:0-6342 GCA_964645515.1 uncultured Dehalococcoidia bacterium
GGTTATGGACATTGATGTAGAACAGTTAGCCTGGATTTACGAACGAATGCAGCTAATCCGGCACTTCGAAGAGAGGTTGCATACCGACTTTGCCGCAGGGGGAGTTCCTGGATTCGTACACCTTTACGCCGGCGAGGAAGCGGTCGCCGTGGGCGTGTGCTCCAACTTGACTGACAGCGACTTTATTACTAGCACTCACCGCGGCCATGGACACTGCATTGCCAAAGGCGTTGATGTGAACTCCATGATGGCAGAGATTTACGGCAAGGCCACCGGCGCGTGCAAAGGCAAAGGCGGTTCCATGCATATCGCCGATACGTCCAAAGGAATGTTGGGGGCCAACGGTATTGTCGGCGGAGGTCCGCCATTGGCCTGCGGCGCCGGCCTCAGCGCCAAAGTCAGAGGCTACAATCAGGTATCGGTCTGTTTTTTCGGGGACGGAGCGTCCAATCAGGGCACGACGTTCGAAGGAATGAACCTCGCTGGAATCTGGAAGCTTCCGGTGATATTCATATGCGAAAACAACGGGTACGCTGAGGCTACCGGTATGGAATACTCGGTCTCCGCCGAAGACATAGCGACCAGGGCCCGCGGTTTTGACATCCCCAGCATCACCGTCGATGGACAGGATGTCTTCGCCATGTTCGAGGCCAGTCGGGAAGCGGTGGCCCGGGCGAGGCGCGGAGACGGCCCAACCTTCATCGAGGCCAAGACGTACCGTTACTACGGCCACTTCGAAGGAGATGGCCTACGCTACAGGAGCAGGGAGGAGGAGGAATTCCACCGCTCTTTGGATTGTATTCAACGGTTCGAGACCCAGGCGACCGAATCAGGGGCGATGACGCAAGAGCACCTGGGCGAGATCGAGTCACGGGTTGCAGAGGCTATCGAGCGGGCGGTCCAGTTTGCCAAAGAAAGCCCAGACCCCGACCCTGAACAGGTCCTAACGGACGTTTACGTGGACTTCCCAGATACTGCTATGTGGCCGTTCCAAACCGCGCCGCATTCTTTAGTGAGGTGAGAAAATGACTACCGCAGTTGAAACCAGAAGGCTTACTTACAGGGCGGCAATCGCAGAGGCTATCCGCCAGGAAATGGAACGTGACCCCATGGTGGTTGTGATGGGCGAGGACGTTGCCGGCGGGGCCGCCAGCGATAATCCTGAACATCAGGACGCCTGGGGCGGCGTGATGGGAGTCACCGGAGGACTAATCGAGGACTTTGGCCGCGAAAGGGTGCGGGATACACCCATCACCGAGTCAGCGTTCGTCGGTGCGGGCGTGGGAGCCGCCGCTACGGGTCTCCGGCCGGTGGTTGAGTTGATGTTCATAGGCTTCCTGGGCGTCTGCCTCGACCAGCTAACCAACCAGGCGGCCAAGATGCGCTACATGTTCGGCGGCAAAGCCAGCATCCCACTCACCGTGCGCACCATGATAGGAGCCGGGTTTAGAGCAGCAGCCCAACACTCCGATTCCATGTACTCCACCTTCGTCCATTTTCCGGGTCTCAAGGTCGTCGCACCTTCCAATCCGGCCGACGCCAAGGGCTTGTTGGCCGCGGCGATCCGCGACAATGACCCGGTCATATTCTGTGAACACAAAGTTCTCTACGACACCACTGGCCCGGTCCCGGAGGGCGAATATGTCGTCCCGTTGGGAGTTGCTGACGTCAAACGCGAAGGGTCCGATGTCACCATTGTGGCCATCTCTCGGATGGTGAATGTAGCCCTGGACGCAGCGACCCAGTTGGCCAGCCGGGGCATCTCAGCGGAGGTGATCGACCCACGTACACTGTCTCCGCTGGATGAAACTACCCTTTTGGACTCGGTCCGGAAGACCGGCCGTTTGGTTGTGGTGGACGAAGACAATCCCCGCTGCAGCGTCGCCACTGATATCGCAGCCCTGGCGGCCACCCGGGCGTTGGAGTATCTAAACGCTCCGGTCAAGTTGGTAACGCCGCCGCATACTCCGGTGCCGTTTAGTCCGGTTCTCGAGGATACCTTTGTGCCTACCCCGCAACGGGTGGTCGATGCCGTAAACGAAGCTATGATCTAACCCGTTGGAGGATGATGTAGGATGGCGTTCGAAGTAGTTATGCCCAAATGGGGCATGAGCATGGAGGAGGGGCGGATCGCTCAATGGCTGAAAAGCGAAGGCGATTACGTTGAAAAGGGCGAACCGATCCTGGAGGTAGAAACCGAGAAAATTGACGGTGTCGTTGAGGCTCCGTCCTCTGGAATATTGTCACGAACGCTATTTCCGGTGGGTGCCGAGGTGCCCGTCAGCCAGACCATAGCGGTGATAACCGAGCCCGGCGAAGCTGTGCCGGAGATCGAACATACCAGCCAGCCGACCTCGGCAACGGAGGCCCAAGAGGCTCAACCGGCTGCTGCTAGCGCTCCAGTATCCAGGGGGGCCAACGTGCCGGCCACTCCGGTTGCCCGCATAATCTCCAATTACACCGGGCTTCAATAATCTGCCATACTAGTTACTGTACCCGACGGTACGATTACCAAAGATGACGTCGAGAAGGCCCTGATCGCAGGCCCGGGTGAAGCGATCTCAGCAGAACTGCCGCAACCCGTTCAGAAAGTAGTTGTGTTCAGTGAGGGCAACCGGCTGGATGGACTGATATACAATCCCCACGACCTCAAACCAGGCGAGAAACGGGCCGCTGTAATATTGTGCGGGGGCTACACTTACCTCAAGGGCATGGTTATGCCTGACATTGCCCGATCGTTAAATGCGGCCGGCTATGTGGCGCTGATATTCGATTATCGCGGTTTCGGTGACAGCGAGGGTGCCCGGTGGAGGTTGATCCCACAAGAGCAAGTGAACGACATCCGGGCCGCGGTGACCTTTGTATCAGACCAGCCACATGTGGACAAAGACAGAATTGCCGTCCTAGGTATCAGCCTCGGTGGGTCCAATGCCATTACCTCGGCCGCAATCGACCGGCGGATCAAGGCCGTTGTGGCCTTAGAGCCTATGGGCGACGGCGAACGTTGGCTCCGCAGTCTGCGCCGCCACTGGGAATGGGATGAGTTCCGGGAGCAACTGACCAAAGACCGTTCTCAGAGGGTGCTTACCGGCGAGTCCCAAAGGGTGGACCCACTGGACATTGTGTTGCCTGATCCCGCGTCCCGTAGCTTCCTTGAGGCGGTGTACCAAGAGTTTCCTCAGATGAAATGCGATCTCCCGCTAGAGACCGCGGATGCACTGGTCGAGTATAGTCCGGAAGCGTTGGTGTCTCAGGTAGCACCACGGCCGCTCTTGCTGGTCCACGGCAGCGACGACCGATTGGTTCCGGTAGCGGAATCCAACAGCCTCTTCGATAAGGCGCAAGAGCCCAAGCGGCTGGAGGTGGTGCCTGGCCTGGGACACTTTGACTGGGTAGCCGCAGGAAGCGCCGGGTTTGAGAAGGTTTCCGGCCTGGCAGTAGGGTTTTTGGAAGAGAATCTCCCGGCGAACTGACCGCAGCTTTCAAACGGAAGACCCGGTCATTCGCCCTAACCGGCGCCGTAAAGGCCCTCTGGTCTACAGCCAGATGGCCTTTGTTTTGGAGGTAGCCCTGGACAAACCTTGGTATTTGGAGACCTAGGAATGGGATTCAAATTGGTAATCTGCCCGCCTCATTACCAGGAACACTGGCCAGTACTCTTGAAGGAGGCCGTACCCGATATCGACGTTCATGTTTGTCCCACCGTGGGCGAGGCCATGGAGGTTATCGGAGATGCCGACGCCGCTTTTGGTGATATCGTTCCGGAGCTTTTCGAGCGCGCCCACAATCTGAAGTGGGTGGCGTGTCCACAGGCCGGACCCTACGCCGGCTACTACCATCAGTCTTTGATAGACAGCGATGTAGTGGTCACCAACACTCGCGAGATATACAACGACCATATCAGCGCCCACATCATGGCCTTCGTGTTAGCCTTCTCCAGGGGTTTGCAGATATACATCCCACAGCAGGTAGCAGGCGAGTGGCGCCAACGTGACGTTTCGGTCTACTTGCCGGAGTCGACTGCCCTGATAGTTGGAGTAGGTGGCATAGGCGGTGAAACTGCCCGAGTGTGTTCGGAGTTAGGTATGACGGTTTTGGGTGTGGACCCCCGTCTCTCTAACCCCACACCGGGAGTAGCCGAGCTGCACCGTCCTGAAGCTCTAGATAGCCTCTTGCCGCGGGCCGATTTTGTCATCGTCACCGTACCCGAGCCCCCGGAGCCTCAGGGGATGTTCAATTTTGGCCAATTCCCGTTGATGAAAGATAGTGCTTTTTTCATCAACATCGGTCGAGGTGCGACCGTAGAGTTGGACGACTTGGTAGTGGCCCTTCGAGATGGGCAAATCGCAGGAGCAGGGCTGGATGTCTACCAGAGCGAGCCCTTGCCGAGCACCCACCCGCTCTGGAAGCTGCCAGGTGTGCTCCTCACCCCCCACGTGGCAGGTGAAGGGCCATACCTTGAAGAGCGGCGTACCGATCTCTTTATTGAGAATTGCAAGCGCTTTGATGCTGGTCTCCCTTTGAAGAATCTAGTCGATAAGGTCAATTGGTACTAGAATTCTCCATAGGGTGATAACATCTGTTCCAGTCCTCTAGTTTAAGCCTGGCCCGGATAAAACAACAAACAAGACAGTGAGGAAACGATGAGCGAATATATTCCTAGTCCCACGGGTTGGGTGGCAGACCAGGTCGAACTCTATGAAGGGAGCGGAGGTACCGAGGGCCTAACCCTGAGGGATACCGGACTGCCAGTAATAGTCGTAACCAACAACGGCCGACGGACAGGGGCCATTCGGAAAACGCCCCTGATGAGGGCTGTGGACGGAAAAAACTACATCCTTGTTGCATCCCAAGGGGGAGCGCCGAAACATCCTGTCTGGTACCACAATCTGAAGGCGGACCCCAATGTGGAAATCCGGGACAAGACGGAAGTATTCAATATGAGAGTACGAGAGGTAGTGGACCCGACGGAACGGCAGAGGCTTTGGGACATCGCGGTGGAAGCTTACCCGCCGTACCAAGAATATCAGGAGAAGACCTCGCGGGTCATTCCCGTATTCTTGGCCGAATCCGCATAATATTTGGGAGCCTACTGTAGCTGGAACGGTAGGAACGCAGAGCGTTTTTAGGCTAGCAAGACGAATAAGGTGAGGTGCCACTATGATTGAATGGGTTTATGACCGCGGCGGATACCCGCAAATCATCGTTGATGGCAACCGCTTTCTAGACAGAGGCGGTATCAACACTATCGGCTGGAATGACGGGAACGCCACCTATACCGCGACCGGTCATCATGCGGGTTGGTTTGAAGATGGAGTACTGTCGGACGCCGAGAACCGATGTGTAGGGTTCACCGCGAACGCTACAGGTAAAATTCCCTCTCAACCGGAATTAAAGGGCGACCGCCCGATGCCTGAGCTTAATGAAGGCCCTGAACCTCCGGAATTCAGGGCAGTCCCAGAGAAACCGGAGCCCGGCGACTTTTCGACGGTCCCGTTAGACTATGTGTTCGATGACAAGCGCACACAAATGTATGTCTGACCCGTCGCGGTGAAGGTCTGCAGCGTCAGAACATCTTTGTAGATTCAGAAATTACGAGGCCCCCAGCGAAAGCTGGGGGCCTCGAACTGTCGCTATATAAGTTGGTGCCAATTGCCAGAGTCGAACTGACCCGGAATTACCTCTACCGGTACTTGAGTTAGTAACCCCGCTTACTCACAGGCCCGCGTAACCACTCAAAAGTGGAAGAATCGAGCCTACTATTGCTCACCAGTGGTTGGAAGTGTGCAGACTTTCTCCTAAATGTGAGGGACTAATCACCGTAGTATTTGCTGGTCAAGGAACATGCCTTCCCGTTGTCAGCGGTGGCATGTTGGTGTTGGCCTAGGTTACCATAAGGGACTCTTCACTTGTTTTAGGATTTGGCGTTCTTGAAGCCTATATGAATGATTTGTTGGATTTATAGACAACAAATCTGGAATCAACTGTGCGTTGCTTAATTTCATGCCTGCAGAATGGTGATTTGCGTTATTTGGCTTCCAGCCTCCTAGCGATTTTCATGGTGACGGCCGTGGGTTGTTCTGTCGCTCCTGCTGGACCAACACCGGATATTGAAGCAACAGTTGAAACCAGAGTTGCTCAGGAAAGGGCCTTAGAAGTAACAGTGGATGCTAAGCAAACGGAGGGAAAGGACCAAAAGTGGAATTTAATATAGGTGACATTATTAAAGCTCAATGGAATCACCAATCAAATAAAAAATATCACAGAGGTAAAGTGGCAAAGATTAACTATCTTCATGGAATTAAAAAGTCTTATTCCATTCAATATGATGACGGGGACTAT
>CAZYBD010000025.1:0-9529 GCA_964645515.1 uncultured Dehalococcoidia bacterium
CCCAGGGAGTCAGCGGACTGATGAGCATTACGGGGCATCCCGGTGCGCCTCCGGCCAAGGTGGGCGTGCCCATCACCGATCTCACGGCGGGCGTTCTGGCGGCAAATGGGGTCCTGGCGGCCTACATCCACTCCTTTAAGACCGGTCAAGGGCAGAAGGTAGACACTTCTTTGATGGAAGCCGGTGTCTCCTACACGGTGTGGGAGTCGTCGGTCTACTTCGCCGATGGCGAGATTCCGGGCCCGCTGGGTTCGGCTCACCGGGTTTCGGCCCCCTACCAGGCCCTGCGCACCAAAGACGGTTACTTGAACATCGGTGCTGCAACCCAACCCACTTGGGAGCAACTCTGCCGGGCTATCGGCCTGGAAGAACTTATTGAAGACCCGCGGTTCAAAGTGCCCGGAGACCGCAAAGCGCGAGAACCAGAGTTGGCATCGCTGTTGGAAGAGACGTTTTCAAAAGAGACAACCAGCCACTGGCTGGAGTTGTTGGACGCCGCCGGCGTAGTTGCGGGTCCTATCTACAACATGGAGCAGGTCTACCGGGACCCTCAGGTGTTGGCCAGGGAGATGTTGGTGGACCTGGAAGATCCTGAGTTGGGCACAATCCACAATATCGGCATTCCGGTAAAGTTCTCGTCACCTCCCGGCAAAATACGCCGCCGGGCCCCGGCTTTGGGAGAGCACAGTTCTGAGGTGTTGTTGGAGCGCGGTTTCAGTCAATCCGAGGTAGCGGAGTTGCTGGAAGCTGGCGTGGTTAAAGAGAACCTGGGGAGCGGCGGCCGGCAGTAGGGCCCGGATTTTCCGCCTGACCAGGGAGGGCTTCTTGAAGGTTGAGATGATAGCAGGACTGCCTTGGTCCACCCGTAGCTCTGGTGGTCACCAGGTTTCGGCAGCGCGTGCGGACAGGACGCTGGTAGGAATCCCAGTGGGTTGGCGGCAGTCTGATTCAGCACCCCGTCCAGACCCAACTCCTTGGCTTAAACCACGTTCCACGGCATGATGGCCTCGCAGCGCACCCGATCCCGCTCCGTTTCCAAGATCAGCACCCTGATCCCGTCGCTGGCTATGGCGCCGTCCTGCCCTGATTTGGCGACCCTGGCTCACACTGCTATCAGGCCGAAATTGTCTGTAGACAGGATGATCTCTGAAGGTCCCAGTCTAAAGAGCGATAACCGCTAAAGAATTATACGGCCCAAGAGAACGCTTGACAGAAGGGAGTGAAATCGGCTGGGAATCTGCGACCGGACTGCGCCGACTACATGTTTGTGCGCCAGGGGTGGCCGTCGGTCGCTTTGAGGAAGGTCTCGACCAATGCGGTACTGGAACAGATGACGCTGGGGCTGAACAATGTGGCTTGGTGTCCCTGGCGATCAACAACTACACCGCCTGCCTCTTGGACCAAGATAATCCCCGAGGCGATGTCCCAAGGAGAAAGGGAATGGTGGAAAAAGAGGTCGACTCTGCCCGCGGCCGCGTAGGCTACTCCCAACCCGGCCGAGCCCATCATCCTGACGCTGTACATGCCTGGCCAAAGGGAGCGGACCAAGTCTATGGCCAGCCCCGCTTTTTCGTCCACGTAGCCCAAGTCGCAGCTTAACAGGCACTGGTCCAATTCCCCTGACTCCGAGACGCTGATTCGGGAGCCGTTGAGAAAGGCGCCCTGTCCTTGTTGGGCGGTGAACATCTCCTCACGCACTGGGTCGTAGGTGACTCCGGCCACTATGTCGTTCCCTTCCGCCAATGCAACAATGCTACAGAAGTGGGGAATGCCGTGGGCGTAGTTACGGGTACCGTCCAAGGGGTCGACCACCCAGGTGTAGGTGGACTGGCCGGCGATCGGTTTTGATTCCTCGGCTAAAATTCCGAAATCAGGGAACTCGGCGGTTAAGATTTCGAGGATTTTCTTTTCAGCGGCCACGTCGACGTTGGTCACGATGTCGGCCCGGCCCTTGAAAGAAATCTCTTTCTCCTGGTTCCAACCGGCTCGGATCAGTTCACCGGCGGCCCGCACCGCTTCCGAGGCGACTTCCATGGCCCCGCGCCCGGAGCTCGAGACAGGAAGGTCCCCGCGAACGACTTCCGCCATATTAATAGCCGAAAGCTGTCAGCCCATCGCCGACAGCTAACGCATCCCCATTTTTTCGTAAACTTCGCCGATGGTCTCGACGGCGATGGCTCGGGCTTTCTTGCCGCCTTCATGGAGTATTTCCCGCACGTAATTAGGGCGAGCCTGGTATTCACGGCGACGGTCCCGCAGTGGTTCCAGGTATTTGTTGATGTTGGTCGCCAGGTGACGCTTGCAGTCGACACAACCGCGCTGAGCTGTGGTGCACTCGTCGTAGACGGTGGAGACCTCAGATGCGGGACTGAACATTTGGTGCAGGGAATACACGTTGCAGATGTTAGCCCGGCCCGGAATGTCTCTGGTTGTTCTTTGCGGGTCGGTGAAGGCGGTCATCATCCGTTTGGTGGTCTCCTCGGGAGTTGCTGCGAGATCGAGATGATTGTCTAAGGTCTTTGACATCTTCTGCTGGCCGTCCAGCCCCACCAGAAGCGGGGATTCCGTGAGCTTCGCCTGGGGTTCCGGAAAGGTCTCGCCAAAGAAGTTGTTGAACCGGCGTACAATCTCCCGCGAAAGCTCTATATGCGGTACTTGGTCGCGGCCCACAGGCACGGTGTCGGCTTTGTAAAGGATGATGTCAGCGGTCTGCAGCACCGGGTATCCCACCAGTCCGTAGTTGACGGTCTCTTCGGTCTCGTCCAACTGCCGCACTTTCTCTTTGAACGTGGGGACGCGCATGAGCCAGCCCAAGGGTGTGACCATACTCAGGAGAGTATGCAGCGTCATCACCTCGGGGACGTGGGACTGGACGAAGACGATGCTCTTTTCGGGGTCTATTCCCGCTGCCAGCCAGTCCAGCACCATGTCTTCGATGTTGGGCTGGATGGCGGCGGTCTCGCTGAGAGACTCAACCGTGGTCAGAGCGTGGATGTCGACGGCGCAGTAGATGCAGTCGTAGTCCTCCTGCAGGGCCACCCAGTTCTGTAGCGCGCCCATGTAGTTGCCCAGGTGCAACAACCCAGTGGGACGCATCCCAGAGAATATTATTCCGCTATTTGTTTTGGACTTCTTACCTGAGGCCATCGTCTCAGCTTTGTTTCCCTGTTCATTGCTGACGTTGAAATCAGTCACGCCCCAAGGCGCCAGCGGAGTCTAGCATAGCCCTTGTGGGGCAGCAAGAAGTGGCGGGCACGCCGCCCCTAGAGTTTGGCGTCCCCGGAAATGTCGTAGGACACCAAAAAAATAAATCTTGGACTTGGCCAGCGATGGCAAAGGGGCGAGCGACGAAGGCAGGCGGGTGGTCTTACTCTTCGGGGTCGGATTCCAACTTATCTCCCAGCTCGCTCAGAAATCTTTCGATTTCCGGCGAGAGGGTGGAAGCCGCTGCGGCCGGCGACGGCGATGAGGACTCTTCAGCGTCCAACTGGGCGTCGTAGTAGGCCTCCATCTGCTGGATCAGAGTCTTGAGCTCGGAGTTGCGGTCGACTGTGGCGTTTAGTTCCCGGTATTGGCGCTGCCCCCGGCGCACTGGCGCCAAGTCCTGAGGGATGTTCTCGTAGACCGATGACAGGACTTCAATCATGCGCGAGGTGCCGGCGTAGTCCTCTTCAAGCTGGACGTATTGAGGGAGGTGCACCATGAAATTGATCAGTTCGATATCAGCCTGCTCGATTTCCTCGGAGAGAAGGTTCATGATGGTAGTCGGTCCCTGATAGGTGCTCTGTTGCAGTTTGAAATTCGGGACCGTACGTTTCTGCTCCACTGTACCAAGAGAACCGGTCACTAGCAACGGCCGGGTGTGGGGCACGGCGTCGTACATAGCACCCAGGCGGCAGTAGCGCTTGACACCGAAATAGTTGACCACTTCCATGACTGCATCGGTGTAGTCTTCGCCGTTGGAGTGAGGTTCCAGTAGGTGTAGGAAGAGGTAGTCCGAGCCCTCGTCGGTTACCGCGTACCGGATTGTGCTATTGGGGATCTTAACCTCGCGGACACCGTCCACAAGGCGCATGCTGGGGCGGTATCGAGTGAAGTCGAAGAAGGCACCTGGTCGGGCCAAGCGGCCCAACTCCTTGGAGCCCATAAACCGTTCTAGACGGTTCAGGGTCAGAGTCCCTACACTGCCCACATCCACCCAGGGCCGGATCATGGCGAACACGTGGGGGTCTCTCAGTTCTGGAACAGGTTCGTTGACCTCGAATGCCCCTATGCGCATGGCCTCATCTTGCCAGACTCAATATTGATTTTCAAGCCCTATAGAACTATGTGGTTGGCTCTTCCACCGTATCTTAACGTACGTGGAAAAGGTGGGTAGGATTGGTTCAGGAGGCTGTCTGGGGATCCCAGTCCCTCTATCGCCACCCCCGTAACCAAGATATCCGCTTGTTTTACTGGGTTATAGGCACGGCGGGTGTATTTCACCACCGAGGCGATCTGCTGCGCTAGTTGCTCGGCCCGAGCCCAAGGCCGGAGGCCTGTCCGTAGAATTTTACTGACCAGGCCCAAATTAGAGGCATCAATGGCCGGTCCGGTGGGGAAAAGAATCGTCTCCGTTTGATGCTCAGCAACATCCGGTAGGCGACGTGTCTTCCTTCTCCGAGGACAAGGCTGGTCTCAGCCCCAGAGTGCGTCGGCCGCTTCCGGGCCAAGTTAATGCCGGATAGCGGCGGTATATCAGCGTGCCTTAAAGACGTTCAGTTGATTGCGCTGATCATCGGGATTTCTATGGACAACACAGTGGAGGAGGCGCTTGCCCTCGCAGTAGGTCTTTTCCCATTTGATCGGGGTGCCTTGAGGGTGGTTTATGGCGAGTCCGGTGGCTCTCGAATCCCCGGGCTCGGTGCTTATTACCACTTTGTTGTCGGAGTCGGCGCCAACGTCGGCGAATGCCGTTGGGAATCCCTAGGAGGAGTGCCGTCCCACTGGAGTGGACCACTGAAAGAGTGAAAAGTCAATTGTGGAATATTGTTCCGGTGTTCCATTTCTATGTTTCGGTATTTGTTGGAATTCTGCTTCAGAACCGCCATTCTTCGCCCTCCTGATCTGTCGAGCGTGCCCAAGCGGGCCCAGGGAACCGGTCCGGCTGGGTGAGGGCGAGTCTATAGCAGTGAAGCTAGGAGGTCGATCAGGAGTCGGGCAATCACAATGTGCCGCCCTCTTCCATGGCAGTCCGCAGTGGAAGAGGGCGGCACAAAGGGGGCGTAGTCACCGTGGATTCTTACTTTACCGCGGAGAAACGGGCTATCGGTGAGCGATTAGTCCTCCGACGCCGTGACCGGATCCGGTTCCTGTTGGAGTCCCGGCTCCGCCACGGATTGGATCATAGTCGGTGGGTCGGGCTGGCTGAGTACGGGATTCGGTGGCGCTTCTTTGGGAACGACGTGGCGGATCACGAAATCGGCTAGGTCTCGATACAGGGGTTCGTCGAGATTACAGCCGCGTAGAAGAGTGAACTCAGGATCCATCTCTTCCAACAATTGCTTGACCCTCGCTTCACCGTGGCGGGCAGCCAGAGCATATGCTAAGCCGCGTGGGTCCCGATCCAAGGAACGCTCGTGTTCTTCTCCCTCTTCCAATTCCATGTCGTAGTCCACCCGGTCCGCCACGGCCAGGAATTCCATCGCCTTGCGCCGATGGGCGTCCACCTCTTTTAGCAGTGTGTAAAGCTCGGCTACCTCCTGAGCAGCCGTGCCCAGGAACTCGGGCACCCTATTCTGGCGGTCGGCCGCTGCTTGGATGGAAGACTTGGCTTGTTCCAAGGACTGCATTTTGGTGTGACGGCGTTCTTCCTCTCTCTGGGACTTGGCTTTCTGGATCCGCAACTGAGGCGCTTCGGACGCCAATGGTTGGAGCCGCTGCAGCTCCAGTTCGGCCTTTTCGGCCTGTTTGAGCCGCTCTTGTAGGCTCTCGTCGAACTCGGCACTCATGATCAATACTCCTTTGGCTTTTGAGCGTGATGTAGATACCAGTCCAATTGGAAAACAGAAAAAGAATATGAACTGACATCTAAAGTTAATAGGCGGGGTTCGAAGCAGAAGACCGGGTAACGGGCAAAGCTCGCAGTGCGGCGCCAAATCGACGCAATAACTAAAAACTAGCCCATTAATTTGAGGTTTCAAGCGGCGGCCCCGCCGCCCCAGATAGTTCCCTCCTGTTCACCGTATCGAGCCCTGCCGGATAACTCCGGAGGTTCTGTAAGGGCCGAAATCAAGCGATCCGGCTCATTCGTTCCCACGGGGCATTCCATTGAACTTGACTGCCACCGTAGTAGTCAAACTACTATACTGAAAAATGTGCCAAGGTCTCGCACGCCTTAAAAGCGAGTTTTAGGGATTTTTCGTATGTGCGACCGGCTTAAGCGCGCTGCCCAAGCAACCAGGAGTGACCGGTTAGCCATGAATCCCGGGAGGTTAAACGATGCGTCGTGCTGCTTTTGTTTACGACGATGCTATGTCCCACCACCAACTGCGCCAAGATCACCCGATGCGGCCGGTGCGCCTCCGCTACACCTATGAACTGTTGCAGGCTTATGGAGCCTTCGATCACGAGGGCGCTACCCTTCTGAGCCCTCGGATGGCCACCGAGGAGGAACTGGAGTGGCTGCATACGCCGGAGTATATTGCCGCAGTCCAAGGTTTGAGCCAAGGGTCGGGACACCAAGACGCTGGTCGTTTCAACTTCAGTTTTCAGGGGGACAACCCCTACTATCCTGGCATGTATGACGCTGCGCTCCTAAGCAGCGGGTCCTCTCTTTTGGCAGCCGAGATGGTGGCTAGCGGAGCTGCCGATGCCGCCTTCAACATATCCGGAGGGTTGCACCACGCTGCCGCAGACCATGCTTCGGGTTTCTGCGTATTCAACGACCCGGCGCTCGCCATTCACTATTTGCTAAACCAGGGGAAGAGGGTTGCCTACGTTGATATTGACGCCCATCACGGGGATGGCGTGCAAGAAGCTTTTATCGCGAACCCTGGAGTACTAACTATATCGGTCCACGAGTCGGGTCGGTACCTATTCCCAGGGACCGGCTTCGTGTCTGAGTTGGGCCAAGGCTCAGGCCGCGGTTTTTCCGTGAATCTGCCGCTCTACCCATATACCGGGGACGACGAATATTTGGAAGCGTTCAAACAGATCGTCCCACCAATAATCAAAGCCTTCGATCCCGACGTCCTGGTGACTCAACTGGGCATCGACAGTTATCACACCGACCCGCTGACCCATCTCCAGGTGACAACCGAGGGCTACGTGGAAGCCATACGCGACCTGGCTTCGTTAAATTTGCCTTGGTTGGCATTGGGCGGAGGCGGTTACGACTTGATGGCGGTGGCCCGGGCCTGGAGTCTGGACTACGGAGTGATGCTGGATGCCGAGTGGCCGGAACCTCTGCCACATGGCTTCGCCTTGGAACACGGTGTTTTCAGACTGCGGGATAGTGCCAAGCCGGTGCTCCCGGCTAATGTGAGCTTGGAAGTGCGCCGACACACCGAAGAGATGATCGGCGCGGTCAAAGAGCAGGTATTCCCGCTGCACGGGCTTTAGACATTATATGGAGTGCGTTACGCCTCCTCTCCCTCCAAAGGAGTGGTAAAACTTGGACCAAAAAAGACTTGCCGCCCGCTGTCCCGCGGGCGGCAAGTCTTAAAATTCGTTGTTGGGCCCTAACCGGCGCGTTGCCGTTCGGCGGTCAGTTTACGTGCTGTTCCTTGTTAAGAAGCTGTTTGGCTTCCTCCCCTACGTTGGCTTCGATACTGTCCCGCAATGTGGAGTAGATGGCTTTGTTGATGGCGGCCATCATTGGAGCTTCGTAATTGGGGTCGGTCTGGTAATTATTCTTGATGGCAATGACCCGCGCCAGGAAGCTCAGGTGATGGTACTGGAGCGGGGTTAAGTCCCGGTCTATTCCCGTCACGGTCCAGTCGTTGTCTTCAGACGGGGTGTCCAATTCAGGGGTATCGTTGCCCAAGGTCTCTTGGTCTGTCCGCTCTGGTGATCCGCTCATGTAATCTCCGTCCGTTTCAACCGTCGGCTGATTGGGTTTCGCTTACCTCCTGGCACTCGGGCATTTGTAGCCATTATATCAGACTAAAATGCTTAAAGTTAATGCCTAGTGCCTGGAGTCCAATTAAATTAGTGGGCTAACATTGCGGTTAAACTTCCCGGAACTCGCCTTCCACAGTGCCGCCGTCTTCGCCGTCACCTCCTGTCGTACTTCCCGGTTCGGGGCCTTCCCCTGGGTCGGTACCGGGGGACCCAGGCTGGCTACTCTGGCTATACACTACTTCACCGAGCCGTTGCAAGGCACTGTTCAGTTCGTTCGTGGCGGATTGTATCTCCGCAATGTTGTTGGCACCGATGGCTGCTTTGAGCGTGTCGATCTTTCCCTGGACCTCGATCTTGAGCTCTTCTGGTACGTTATCGGAGTTGTCAGTTAGTAATTTTTCCGCTTGGTAGACCAGGGAGTCGGCCTGATTACGCGACTCAACCTCGGCACGCCGGCGCTGGTCTTCTTCTTCGAACTGCCGCGCCTCTTCGACCATCCGGTCAATGTCCGGTTTGTCGATACCTGATCCCGACTGGATTACGATCTTTTGTTCCTTGCCGGTGCCTTTATCTTGGGCAGAAACGCTTAAGATACCGTTGGCGTCAATGTCGAAGGTAACCTCAATCTGGGGGGTCCCTCTGGGAGCTGGCAGAATGCCGTCTAACATGAAACGGCCAATGGACTTGTTGTCGTTGGCCATGGACCGCTCGCCTTGCAAAACATGGATGTCCACGGTTGTCTGGCTGTTGGCGGCCGTGGTGAATGCCTCGTTCTTCTTGGTGGGAATGGTGGTGTTGCGTGGGATCAGAGTGGTCATCACGCCGCCCAGCGTTTCCAGTCCCAATGTCAACGGAGTCACGTCCAGAAGGACAATGTCGCCCACTTCGCCAGCTAGCACCCCGGCCTGAATGGCGGCACCCAAGGCGATTGCCTCGTCGGGGTTGACGTTGCGGGTAGGTTCTTTGCCGAAAAGCTGTTTCACCTTTTCCTGGACCGCAGGCATTCTGGTCATACCGCCTACCATGATCACATCGTCTATGTCGCCGATGTTAATACCAGAATCGGCGATTGCCTGTTGGCAGGGACCGGCCGTGCGGTCGATCAGGGTGGCAACTAACTGTTCCAGACGGGCCCGGCTCAGGTTAGTAACCAGGTGTTGGGGCCCGCTGGCATCGGCCGTAATGAAGGGCAGGTTGATCTCGGTCTCAAGTACGCTGGAGAGCTCGACTTTGGCCCGTTCCGCTGCGTCTCTCAGGCGCTGCAGCGCCATCCTGTCGGTGGACAGGTCGATGCCGGTCTCTTTCCGAAATTCTGAGATCATCCAGTCGAGGATTTCCTGGTCAAAGTCGTCGCCGCCCAGGTAAGTGTCGCCGTTGGTGGACTTAACCTCGAAAACTCCGTCTCCCATCTCGAGGATGGTGATGT
>CAZYBD010000026.1:0-2906 GCA_964645515.1 uncultured Dehalococcoidia bacterium
GTGACAGGCCGGACGTTCGCTGCTGCGGAGAAAGAGGAAATCACGGCTAAAACCCAGCGGGCGTGGCGGTGGACCTTCCTTGTGTCGGGGTTGGAGCACCCCAACGTCGTAAGAGCAGTCAGTGAGCTGACTACAGAAGGGTCGGGAAAAATAAAAGGCGTCGCCGAAGCGCTCTCGGCCTAACGCCACGTTACGCTTTCTTTGATCTCACTGGGTTAAATCAGTTCCCGATTCCTTTAGGATGTTCCAGAGTGGGGTCGAAGAGAGTGATTTTACTACAAAATGAAGAACGTCCCGAGCAACGAAGCCGGGGCGTTTTTCAATCCAGGATACTGTCCACAACTTAGAGGTCACCAAGACTAAGTATTTTGGTACGGTTGACTTCCTCCCCAGACGAGTTGGAACGTGCTCTGACCACCAGGTAGCTAAAGGTTCTCGTACTCTGCAGTCCACATAGCAGGCTGGCCGCTCCAGACGTGCTGGATATTCTCAAAGGCATTGGCCGCCCGTTTGGGGATGGATTCCAGCGTCGGGCCTGCGGTGTGTGGGGTGATTATCAGATTCTCGATCTGGAGGAGTGGATCGTTGGGGTCGGGCGGCTCGTGCTCCATGACATCTAACCCGGCAGCCGAAATGGTTCCGGAGATCAGCGCTTCGGCTAGGGCCGTTTCGTTGATCACCCCGCCACGGCTGGTGTTGATGACAACGCCAGTTGGTTTCATCAACTCCAATTCTCGTTTGCCAATCATCCCGTAGGTCTCACGGGTTAAGGGCACGTGTGTAGATATGATGTCCGAGGTCTCGAGCAACGTGTCGATCGGAACCGCTTCTATCCCCATCCTGTCTTCTTCCACCGGGGTTAATGGATGGTATTTGTCATAGTACTGCAACTCCAGATCAAATGCCGCCGCTCGCCGGGCCACCTGCCGTCCGATATTGCCCATACCGATGATTCCCAGCGTCTTGCCCTCCAACTCGAACACATCGATCTTGCGATCCTGCTCCTTTTTCCACAGTCCGGCCTTGACGTTATTGGCGTACCACATCATCCGCCTGTGCGTGGCCAGCATGAGCATGATAGTGTGCTCGGCCACGGCGACCCGGTTGGCTCCACCGTTATTGGCCACGGCGATACCCAAGTCTCCAGCCAAGGGAAGGTTCATCTCATCGTAACCGGCGCTGAGCAGTTGGATCAATTTGCACTTGGTCGCCGCTTGTAGCACCCTGTCGGAGATCTTGCCAGGGAACAGCATTATGAAATCAGCGTCCCGTACCAAATCTATCTTTTCATCATCATCCATATCCGCCGGCGCAGTCACCACGTCCATCCCAGGCAAGGCCTTATCTGCAACTACCTGCCGCAATTCGGCATCTATATTGGTGAAGAACACAACTTTCATGTCAGCCATACATCATTCACTCCCAATCGATTTTGCACCGGATTATCCAGAAAGGCTCATAAATAAAGGCCCAGGTTGGATGCCCTGGACCTTTTCTTCACCTAGAAAAGTGCGTTTGGCGGGATTCGAACCCACGACCGCGGACCTGTAGGTCCGCGGTTACCAATACTCTGAGTTGGATTACGAAGATTGTAGCATGGCTCTCTCCTGTAAACGGTTGAGACTGTAGGCACGGAACGCGGGCGCGCTTGTGGTTGCCTTCCAAGCTTCAGGACTTTCTCAACTTCCGTATGACTTTTCAGTACTTGGTCCTTAACCTCCCTTCAACTTTTCGCATCTTTGGCGCTAGTCCTGCCCAACTTCCACTCGAGAAAGTTGACGGCTTTTAGTCCCTTTCCCAAGGGGAAATTCTGAAGTAGTGCTCGTTTTTTCTAAGAAGTCCTGAAACTTGTGAGCCGGCAAAGAGCGTTCCGTGGTCGGCAGTATGGCGATACCCAGGTCATCAGCACGTTGGCAGGTCTAATGACCTGGCCGGGCTGGCCGGTCCATTACGAGGCGGCCAAAGCACGCAAAATGGCGTTCCGTCCTGGTCAAGCTAACGCCAATTATCCATCCGGTGTTCAGACGTCGTTCAGGTCGTATTCAAGTTGAGGTAGATCAACTTGATTAACCTCGTTCTTGGCATTGGCTGGATGCCAACAAGTCCCATCACCGCGGGTGTAGTCGGCTCGATGCCGTTGGGTTTCGCCAAGATGGGACTAGAACTCCCCGTCTATAACGACCAGGTCCTAACATACCTCAGCTTCTTCGGCACAGTCTTGGCCATATCCGTAGGCACTCCCTACCTCTTCTACCATGTCCTCCGGGCAGCGACTGGGAAACACTCTAAATTCGTCGGAGAGACTGTCCAATTCGCCGGCACCCAGGGAGGCTTTTCTGGCGACAATTCTCCGTTTACACCAGAAGAAATTGGCCCGATAGCCAAACAACCCATTGGTAAAAATACCCTGGACTTCACTGCTGGTCCTAGAGTTGGTCAGACGGTCAAAATGGGTGGCAAGACTACTAGCATCGGCCGCTCACCCGACAACGACATCGTTGTGAATGATCCCACAGTAAGCCGTCACCACGCTCGTATCACCTTGCAAGATGGCAAGTACCAGGTCCACGATTTGAGTAGCACAGCGGGTACTAGAATCTGTGGGAAATGCGTGACCATGGCGCAGCTCGCATCTGGTGACACTATCAAATTGGGTAACACTGAGATAGGCTTCAACGGTGCGGGCCAGTACCAGGAGAAATTCCCCGGCCGCCGAGAAGTGAAAGCCCCGGTCGGCAACCCCGGAAATACCCGAATCATTAATAACCCCGCTGCTGCTCTGGCATGGTTGGCAGTAACCTCTGGCAGCGATACCGGCAACACCTACAAACTAAGGGAAGGCTCCAACCGCATAGGCCGTGAGCCAGGTGACGGGCTGTCGGTGGACGATCAGTACATGAGCCGTA
>CAZYBD010000027.1:0-11581 GCA_964645515.1 uncultured Dehalococcoidia bacterium
TCGGGCATGGCGTCGATTCGAAAGAAATCTGGCACAGCCCCTTCTTCTCTTGTCGTGGCCATCCGGTTCCTCCCTGTTGGTTTCTAAACTAGAGGATTTAGCTTGAGGTGTACTTGGCGCCTAGCTCAGTTTCCCAGCGAAGGTAGTTCATCATCTCACCGTAGTTGCGGTCCACACCCAGATAGTTGACGTCCGCGGGCGGGCGGACAATTCCCGTTAGGCCCTGTTCAATGTCGAACCCATCCTGACGCCAGGCGGCCAGGCCGCCTTCGAGGACGCGCACATCACGGTAGCCCATTTCTTGGAGTGTAGCCGCGGCAAGGACAGAGTTCCTGCCGTCCCGGCACGTTACGGTGATGGAGGCGATCTTGGACTGGACGACTACTGGCACTTCTATTTCCAACCAGCTACGGGAAATCCACCGCGTCCCGGCGACGTGGCCCCGAGAGAAGTCCTGGCTGGTGTCGACGAACAGGATGTGTTCGGAGGGTCCGGCGGCCAGTTCTTGTGCTTTAACTACTCGGACTTTCTGCAGGGCTTCATCCAACCCGGACACCACGTTGGGCCGCATGCCAGTCTCCAGTATCGCTCCGGCGGCCGACCAAGCACCGGTGCCGCCGTCAACGACGTACACCTCTTCGAACCCCATTTGACGGTAGAGCGAGGCGATCACAGTGCTGCGGGCTTTATCATCGCAGCAGAAAACGATGGTCGCGTTCTTAACCACTGCTAGGTCGTCGGCGCGCTGTACTGCCTGACCGCCGGGCCACCAGCTAAAGCCTGGGACGTGTCCATGGCGGTACTCTTCATCGGTCCGTACGTCTATCAAGTAAATCGTCTCTGAGTCCTGCTTGGCCATGATTTGTTGCAACCGCTCGCCGTTTAGGTAGCGGACGCCGTCCTCCTCGGCCAGCCTAGCGGCGTAGGCGTTGGCCGCGCTGGCTCCTTCGGGGGAAACGGCTGGAAGCTCCAACCGGTCGGCGCCGTTTTCCAATTCGTAGCCGGCCAGTAGCCAGCCAGAGGTGCCGTTTTTCAGGCCTAGGGCCGGTATGCCCATGCGCTGGAGTATCCGTGTGCCGGTGATGCTCCGAGTGCGGCCGGCGCAGTTGAGAATGACTGTAGTGTCTTCGTCCAGTTCTTTGGTGATGTCGGTGATCCGGAGTGCCAGTTCCCCGCCGGGCATACTTCTGCCGCCTGGGATGCAAAAGCGGCCGTATTCCTCAGGAGTGCGGGTGTCCAGGATCACCAATTTTTCGCCACGTTCGATACGATGGTGCAGGTCTTCTGCGCTTATCTCAGGGACGTGGTACATCACCTCTAGCTTTTCGCCGAAGTCTTTGCTGGGGACGTTAACCCCCCACTCGGTGGGGTAGCCCTGGCTGGCCCACCGGTTGACACCGCCGTCCAAAATGGACACGTGCGTGTAGCCTAACCGCTCCAAAGTCGCTGCGGCTAGCGGAGACCGTTGGCCATCGTCATCGCAGACAACTATGTGGACTCCCTTGGCGGGGACGGAGGACTCGATGATGTATTCGATGCGGCGGCGCGGAACCAGGCTGGCGCCGGGGATATGAGAGCTGTTGTACTCGCCCGATTCTCGGACGTCTAACACGGCAAATTGGGATTTGCTCGATAGGAGATCGTTCAGTGTATGAGCGGATACTCTATCGGCCATAAGTCTGCCCCTTAGTTCGAGGAGTATGTACGGTTGGGTGGCCGAACAAGGCCAAGCCTAATCTGAAAGCGCTGTAATTATGGTGAGGCTCTAAAAGTGTGTCAAGCTGAATTGCCGCCTCTCGGAAGGGATGGAGGGGACGAGCTGCGGCCAGTACGGGTCGTCTGATCCTTTGACTTCCAGTGATAGAATGGTAGCCAAATAGTACACATGCTGGCTTATGTCAAACAGTCCCGCCGGAATGGTGGTCGGAGGTCAGGGGTTGGAAGACCAACAGTTCATCGATCGGATCCGAGAGAAGATTGAGCGCCTAACCGGGCGACGAGTGGAGTTGCTGATTGATGCTGAGGACTCCGGCCAATTGGGTGTAGAGCTGCAAAAAGAAGTCCCTGTCGTGATTATGGGCGATAACGTCCTGGAGTACTCTGGGTTCGCCCGCATGTGCATCGAATACGCGGTGGCGTCCATCCGCCAAGAACGAGCAATCGACCCTGTGGAATTCCATGTACTGCTGGCCCGAAATTAGGGCTCTCCTCCAGACTCCATCAACTTTCCACTGCTTGATATCATCGCCTCGCGGACGGATCAAAGATGACTGAGGAACCTTCCGTCCCCACCTACCCTCGCCCTTGGTACTATCGTCCCGAATTCTTCTACCCCATGTTCATTTTCCCACCGGTGTGGTCCGTATTGGTGCTGCGGTCGCCGTGGAACAAGAATGTTGTGATGGGCGGGGTCGCCTGGGCCATCCTGATTGTGGGCACGGTTATGAGCGTGAGGTGGATCCAGGAAGGAGTACCGCAGGCCATCATAATGCTCTTCTTCCCGGGCACCATCCTGACCATAATCACCCAGGTCCAGTGGGCCCGATACCGTCGAGAACACGAACCTCAGTCGGCGCGAACTGGGGACGCGGGTGCGGACCAGAATGATGGGTTGACCTCGAGGCAGCCAAGGCCCAGCGCCCGCCGACGTAGCCGGCGGCGCATTGGCCGGTAGCTGAGGTTTCTCTCGAAAGAACAGTAGGGGCGGGTTTTAAACCCGTCCCTACTGTAGGTGGTACCGGTCGGGTCGGCCAACGATTAGAATCGTAGGAGGTTTGTTAAGGTCTTGCTGCCGCCCTGAGGGCCGACCAGCGCGAGGCGGAACAGCTCAGGGTCAAACAGGTCGGTGGCCACGCGGGCGACGTCGGCGGAGTCCACACTTTCTAACCGGTCCACCACTTCTTGGGCCGTCGAGACATGGCCCTGTAGCAGCTCTTGGGCGCCCATCCAGGATGCTACGGCACGGGTGTCTTCCATCCGCAGCAGTAACCGTCCCTTGGAATACTCTTTGGCCTTGGTCAATTCCTGCTCGGTCGCTTGGTCCCGCATGCCGTCTATCTGCTTGACCAGTGTACTTACGGCTTCATTGGTCTTCTTGGGTTCTACACCGCAGTAGATCACCAACGAACCGCAGTCTCGGAAGTGGTTGGTGGTGCTGTTGACGTCGTAGGCTAGGCTCTGGGCCTCTCGCATCTGGAGGAAGAGCCGGCTGCTCATGCCGTCGCCCAGCATTACGTTAAGCATGTTCAGGGCGTACCGGTCTGGGTGGTCCAGCGGGAGACCGGGCACTGCCAAACATAAGTGCGACTGGTCGGACCGGCGCCGCTCCAGCTTCACGACGGGACCGGATTGGCCGTCGGTGGCCGGTTCCCAGTCCAACGATTCCAGCGGTTTCCAGTCCTGGGTTACATCGTCCAAGATTTCGACCACGGATTCGTGGTCGATGTTGCCCGCGACTGCCACCACGGTGTTCGCGGGATTGTACTGTTGGTGCATGTACTCGCGAATGGCGTCCTGCTGGATGGCAGCGACCGACTCTGGGGTGCCGCCCACATCCCGGCCCATGGCTTGGTCAGGCCACATGGCCTCGTCAATTAACAGGTCGACCCGATAGCTGGGGTGGTCGTAGGTCATTCGTAGTTCTTCCTGGATGATCTCCCGCTCCTTTTCCACTTCCTCCGGGTCGAGGCGGGCGTTCAGGACCATGTCCATTAGCACCGAGAAAGCTTTGTAGAAGTGAGGGCGGGCGACCTTGCACCAAAACACCGTCATTTCACGGTCAGTGCTGGCGTTCATAACCCCGCCGGCGCCTTCAATGGCCTCGCTAACGTCGCGGGCCGTGGGCCATTGTTTGGTGCCCTTGAAGGGCAGGTGCTCGATGAAGTGGGAGACCCCGGCAAGTTCTTCGGGCTCGTATCTAGAACCTGCGCCGACGCAAATGACGATGGACACCGATTGGGTGTGTGACATCATAGAAGTCAGAACGCGGAGTTGGTTGTTCAGGACAGACCGTTGGTACATGCTACCTCGTTCAGAATAGTCGCGCTTAGTGAGATGTGCGAGTCTGGGGTCGACATGGGAAAGGACTGCCGTTCCCTGTTATTCCGCGCGGCTCCGATCATCGACCAGCTACCCGAAAAACGCGGCCTAAGCCGTCAGCCAGTCAACGTCACCGAATAGCCCCTCTGGGTGGGGACGCGAGGCAAAGTCTTGGTATTGCCGGCGGGCCTCACCGATGGTGGTATCCATGCCGTGGCCTGGATAGACTGCCGTGTCGTCTGGAAGAGTCAACAGCTTACTCGTGATGCTGCCAATTATCTGGGCCAAGGCCTCGGGACTACGCGTCTTGCCCGGCCCGCCTGGGAAAAGTGTATCGCCGGAAAACAGGTGCTTCCCGGCTAGGAAACAGGTTGCGCCGTCGGTATGCCCTGGAGTGGACAGCATCTGTAACTCACGATTGCCGAACTTGATTACTTGACCGTCTATTAGTTCGATGTCAGGTTTTTTGGGTAACGGTCCTGCGTCGGCTGCGGCAATGCCTACTGGAGCATCTACCGCGGCGGTAATCTCGTTGAATCCCAGCAGGTGGTCTTGATGGTTGTGGGTTATAAGGATGGAGGTGACCTTAACGTCTCCGATGGCGTTTAGTAGTTTTTCTGGTTCAGCTGGAGTATCGATAAGAATTCCTTCGTTGGTTTCGGGACAAGAAAGGAGGTAACCGTTGTTGTCGTAGGGTCCCATGTTTACCTTGGTGATGCGGACGTCACCGTCATAATGCAGCGGCATATAGCAATCTCCGACAGGCTTGATAAAGTTGGTGATCCCAGTACTCCGGAAGACCATTGGAAACGGTTGAAGGTTGCATTGCAGACTGGTAAATAAAGTACTGGGTCAGGTCACTGGGAGATGATAAACCCCACCATTCATGGCGGGTCAAGCACCAATTTTGGCGCCGTAAAATTTGGTGTCGAGGTAGCACAGTGGGGTCTTAAAACGTGGGTAGAGGAGGTTTTACAATCCCTCTCTACCCAGTGATAGTGGTACAGGAATCCAGTCCGCTTTAATTTCTCGTGGCAGTTGCGGCCAACTGGCGAGGCTCTTCCTTGTTGGGTTGGTCGCCGTTCTTGCTGGTTTTGACAGTGCGGCGCCCGGCCTTCAGCGCCTCTTTAACATAATGGCCGGTGAACGATTTATTAATCTTGGCTAACTGCTCGGGCGTTCCTGTGGCGATCAATTTGCCGCCCTTATCGCCGGCGCCGGGGCCCAAGTCGATGATCCAGTCGGCGTTCTTTATGACGTCTAGGTTATGTTCAATGAGTATCACCGTGTTTCCCGCATCCACCAACCGGTGGAGGACCCCCAGTAGAGCGGCGCAGTCCTCAAATGAGAGTCCGGTGGTAGGTTCGTCCAACAAGTAGACGGTCTTGCCGGTAGCCCGCTTGGATAGCTCGGTGGCCAGCTTCACTCGCTGGGCCTCACCGCCGGACAAGGTCGTCGCCGGTTGACCCAGCCGAATGTATCCCAGGCCTACGTCGCGTAGAGTCTCCAACTTGGGTCGGATCCTGGGGAAATTTTTAAAGAACTCCAGGGCTTGGGCCACCGTCATGTCCAAAATATCTGCGATGCTCTTCCCGCGCATGGTGACTTCCAGCGCTTCCCTGTTGTAGCGGTGGCCGTGGCAGATCTCACAGGGTACCGTCACGTCAGGCAGAAACTGCATTTCTATCTGGTTGTATCCTTCGCCTTGGCAGGCCTCGCAGCGGCCGCCCTTGACGTTGAATGAAAACCGTCCCGGCGCGTAACCCCGCACCCGGGCCTCGGGCAGGCTGGCGAACAGATCCCGGATCGGTGTAAAGGCCCCTGTGTAGGTGGCTGGATTGCTGCGGGGAGTGCGGCCTATGGGGGACTGGTCAATGTTTACGACTTTGTCCACGGCTTCGATGCCCAGCACGTCATCGTGTCGTCCCGGCAAGTCACGGCTGCGGTTAATGACCTGATTCAGCCTTCTATAAAGAATTTCGTAGACAAGGCTGCTCTTTCCAGACCCGGACACTCCAGTGATGCAGACCAATTGGCCCAGAGGAAATTCGACTGTTAGATTGCGGAGGTTGTTTTCTTTGGCCCCTTGGACTGTCAGCGACTGCCCGTTGCCGGCCCGTCTTTGGGCCGGTACTGGGACCCGTTTGGTGCCGCTCAGGTATTGACCGGTGAGCGACTGCGGTGATGCCTCGATCTCTGCCACGGTGCCGGTGGCTACAACCTGTCCTCCGTGCTCGCCTGCGCCTGGGCCAAGGTCCGCGATAAAATCGGCCGAACGCATCATGGCTTCGTCGTGTTCCACCACCAACACGGTATTGCCCATGTCCCTCAGCTGTGTGAGGGTGTTGATCAGCCGTTGGTCGTCGTGAGGGTGCAGGCCCACAGTCGGTTCGTCGCAGACGTACAATACTCCAGTCAGCCCCGATCCGATCTGGGTGGCAAGACGCACTCTTTGGGCCTCGCCCCCGGAGAGGGTCCGAGAGGTGCGATCCATGGTTACGTAGTCTAGCCCGATTCCATGGAGGAATTTGAGCCGCCCATCAATCTCTTTTAGAACCTGGTTACCGATGGTCTTCTCCCGTTCGGTCAAGACCTTCTTCTTGTGTTCACCAGGCGCGTCGGGGTCGATCTCTCTGATCCACTCCGCGGCGTCACCGATGTTCTTGGCACAGACATCCATGATGCCCAGATCGCAAACTCGCACTGCCAGGGCTTCCGGCCGCAGCCGCTTGCCGCCGCACGACTGGCAGGTGCGAGCCGACATGTAGCGTTCTATTTGGGATCGCATATAGTCCGACTCGGTGGTCTTGTAGCGTCGCGCTAGGTTGGGGATCACACCTTCGAATGTGGTGTCCCACGAATAGGTCCGGCCTCGTTGGGTCCGGTGGCTGACGGTTACCTTTTTCGACTGGTTACCGTAGAGGATCAGGTCGATCTGGTTCGACTCCAAGTCTTTAACGGGTGTCTTGGAAGAGAAGCCGTTCGCTTTGGCCACCGACTCCATTAGACTGATGTACCAGCCGCTGGAGGGCCCTCCCCTAGTCCATGGTGCAATCGCCCCCTGAGACAATGAGAGTCGGCGGTCAGAAATTACCAAGTCGGGGTCGACGGCCAGCTTGTAGCCCAGGCCGGTGCATTCCGAGCAAGCGCCGTGAGGGCTGTTGAAGCTGAAAGTCCTGGGTTCGATCTCAGGGAGGCTGATGCCGCACTTGGCGCAGGAGAATTGCTCGGAGAAGACCAATGGGTCGCCTTCATCCAAGAGCACCTCGGCCACACCTTCGCCCTCACGGAGACAAGTTTCGACCGACTCTGCTACTCGGCTAAGTTCGGTGTCGGGATGTACCACCAAGCGGTCGACCACCAGTTCAATGTAGTGCCACTTCTGTTTGTCCAGGTGCAGGTTGTCGGTCTCGTCTAGCATTTGGATCTGGCCGTTGACCCGAATGCGGACGAAGCCGGCCTTTCGGGCTGTCTCGAAAACGTCTTTGTGCTCGCCCTTTTTGCGACGGATTTTGGGTGCCAGCAGGGTAATGCGGCTTCCCTCTTCCAGGTTCATGATGGCGTCGACAATTTGGGAGACCGTCTGGCGTTCCACCGGCCGGTTACACTTGGGACAATGGGGCATTCCTACCCGGGCGAACAGCAGTCGAAGGTAGTCGTAGATCTCGGTGACGGTGCCCACTGTCGAGCGCGGGTTGTGTGACACGCCTTTCTGGTCGATGGAAATAGCTGGGGACAGGCCCTCAATGTAGTCGACGTCGGGCTTGTCCATACGGCCCAAAAACTGCCGGGCGTACGCGGAGAGTGACTCGACGTAACGCCTTTGCCCTTCCGCATAGATGGTGTCGAAAGCTAACGAGCTTTTGCCGGATCCGGACACGCCCGTGATTACCACCAACTTGTCGCGGGGGATAGTGATTTCCACGTTTTTAAGGTTGTGCTCGCGCGCGCCTTTAACGTGAATGAATTCCTGGGGCATTCAACTCTCCGCTTCATCCGATGTCGTTATGTATTCTAGCACTCTAATATGTCCGGTGGACGCCATCGTCTCGTTGGATGGGCGAAAAGAGAGGGACACATTGCAGATAAGAGCAGAGTAAATATTGTTCAGATACGTGCTACGATGTGTGAACGGAGATCGATAGCGTGTCATCTTGCGCGCTGTCGGTTATCGAAAGTAACTGGCACTTGATTTCCGGTGTGACGAATAATTGATGTCTGGCAAACTTTTCGGGACAGGTAAAATTTTCATCGGTGTGGTCCATCTTCGGCCGCTCCCCGGGTCGCCGAGGTGGAGGGGAGACTTGGAGCAGGTGCTGGCCGCCGCCCAAGAAGAAGCGGGCGTCCTTGAGAGGGGCGGCGTGCGGGGAATAATCGTCGAAAACTTTGGTGATGTTCCTTTCCGTATCGGCCGAGTGGCCCCGGAGACAGTGTCTGCCATGACCCTGGCTGTTGAACGGGTGCGGGACGCAGTGCGGGTACCGGTGGGCGTCAACATGCTACGCAACGATGCGCTTTCCGCGCTCGCGGTGGCGGCTGTCACCGGGGCGCAATTCATCCGGGTCAACGTACACTACGGGGTAATGGCCGGCGACGAAGGGCTGGTGGAAGGCGAAGCCCACGAAACTACTCGTCAGCGCCGGGCCTTGGGCGTTGATGTCAAGATATTGGCGGACGTGCTGGTGAAACACGCGGTGTCGTTGGGACCCGTGGACCTGGGTCTGATGGCGAGAGAAACTTGTCAGAGGGGCTTGGCAGATGGCCTGATCGTGTCCGGACCGGCTACGGGCCAACCGACAGCCAGCTTCGATGTGGCGGTGGTTCGTCGCGCGGTGCCAGACGGCCTGGTTCTGGTGGGCAGCGGAGTCGATGAGTCAAATATTTGGCGGGTGTTGGAACACGCCGACGGCGCCATTGTGGGAACCAGTCTGAAGCGTGACGGCGTGGTGTCCAATCCAGTTGACCCGGCCCGAGTTGAGCGGTTAGCCGAAATTTTCGAGACCTTGAACTAACCGCTCTGCCAACCCCGGCATCTCCTCTTCCGAAGGAAGATGGCTAGAGTGAGGGCGGACCTCGGAAGAATGATCCGCCCTTAGCAGCAATTAACGGGGAACTAGGATCTCAGAACTCTAAAGAGCGTTCAGTCCGGCCCTGGCGCATTCCTCGTCTTCTTCTGAGGTCCCGCCGCTGCCGCCTATGGCGCCGGCGACTTGGCCGTCTCGGATGATGGGCAGCGCCCCTTGGGCTGGCACCATGCGGCCGCCTAGCGCGGCAAAGATGCTCTGGATCACCGGGTTGTCGGCCGGAATAGTGGCGCTGGACCAGCCCATAGCACTGGAAGCGACGGCTTTGCCTTGAGCTGCGTGGGCGGCGAGCCACATGCTACCTTCGGTGCGGTTGAATGCGAGCAGGTGGCCGCCGGCGTCGACCACAGCAATACTCTGTCCGATGCCCATTTCTCTGGCTTTGGATATGGCCGCGGTCACCATTCGGTTGGCTTCATCTAGGGTTAGTGACATGGGTTACCCTCCTATCTACTCTACCTACGTTTTTGGGACTATGGTCTGAGTGCTGATTGAGAGTGGAATAATCCCTCTCAATCTCCCCCTTGCCAAGGGCGCTAAGCAATTTAATCTGCCCCTAGCTCTTTGGACGCTTGGGCGAAAACTCGGTCCATGGTTGAGACGATCTCGTCAATTTCACCTGACGTAACGCACAAAGGCGGTGCGACGTTCATGGCATCACCGCCTCGCAAGAGCAGGCCATTCGCGCTGAATGCTTGGGTCAGTCGGTTGGCCAGGTCAGCCTCTGGCGGGAAGTATTCCTTGGTCTCTCGGTCCTTCACGATTTCCAGACCGCAGAACAGGCCTAGGCCGCGCACCTCGCCGATGATCTTGTGCTTTTCCTTTAGTTCTTTGAGGCCGTCCAGTAGGTAAGCGCCTTGCCGAGCGGAGTTTTCGACCAGGCCCTCCTCCTCCATGATTTGGATGTTCCTGAGCGAGGCGGCGGCCGCCACCGGGTGGCCACCGAAGGTGATCACGTGGCGGAAAGAGGCCCGTGGACTGCCGATGAAGGCGTCGGCCACGGGCTTACGGGTGATGGCACCTCCCATCGGGATATAGCCGCTGGTGATGCCCTTGGCGACGGTCATGATGTCCGGTGTGATCCCCCAGTGCTCGCAGGCAAACATCTTGCCCGTGCGGCCAAACCCTGTGATCACCTCGTCGGCGATGAGGAGCAGTCCGTAGCGGTCACACAGCTCACGGAGCATCGGCCAGTAGTTGGGGCCGGGTACGACCGCTCCCATGGGGCTGGAAACTGGCTCCGCCACCACTGCGGCCACGGTATCGGGGCCTTGGAACTTGATCACGTCCTCGATGGCGTTGACACACCGTTCCGCACACTCCTCTGGCGTCTTTCCACCAAACTCACAGCGGTAGGGGTTGGGCTGAGGGACGTGGTACGAGCCCGGCATCAACGGCTCGTAGTCCCCTTTAGGGAAAATCGGGGATCCTCCTAAAGCCAGAGTGCCAAACGTGGCGCCATGATAGGATCCTTTGCGGCTGATGAACTTGGTGCGAGTGGGCTCGCCTACGCGCTTGAAATAGGCTCGAGTAAGCTTCATGGCAGTTTCGTTGGACTCGGAGCCGCCGCTGGTGAAGAACGATCTGGAGAGGTCGCCGGGGGTGATGTTGGCGATCTTTTCGGCGAGCCGTATGGTCGGTTCCGTAGTGGTGCCCATGGGCATGTAGGTGAGTTTAAGCATTTGTTCGTAGGCAGCGTCGGCGATCTCGGTGCGGCCGTAGCCCACGTTCTTGAGCCACAAGCCTGACATGCCATCGATGAATGTCTCACCCTCGGCGTTAGTGACATGGACGCCTTCGCCCGAAACGAAAACGTTGGGCTCGCCCTGCTCTGCCATGTCGCTGGGTTCTCGGAGGTACACCCACAAGTGTTCCAGGGCCGACTCGCGTAGCTGTTGCAGACTGGACTCGGTATGGGTGGCCATAGTTTCCTCCGGTATTAACTTTTGGTTCGGACGAAGGGTTAGAGGCCGAGATCCTTTAGATCCCCTTAAAGGCGCCGAAAAATAGGCCTTGTGGGTCGGTCAATCCGGCAAAACGGCCGCTGTAAATAGTCAGGGCCCCAGCCTTGTCGTTGGTCGGAAGATCAGCCCATGAAGAGGTGCCAGGGTTAGGTGAAGTGACTTCGGGCACCCTAGTCTCCTTGAGGCGCATCTTTGCTCCGACTTGGATATGAGATTAGCGGGGCCCTAAATCCAGGCACTCAGGCAGACTGTCCGTCAATCTCGCATCAGTGCTGGCCCGATCACAGTTTACATTCGGCGGACTCGCTCCACACCCTTAGCAAGCGGCTGCGTCAAGTTGAAGGCCAACTCGACATCATATAAGCTGACGACTGAACGCTGACAGCTTGCAGTTAAGGAGCCTGAATATGGCCATTTCGGCCGCCAACCGGGTGCGGGCCTCCGAACGCCGGGACATAGAACAGATGTTGCGCCAACGGGTAACGGGAGAGGTGC
>CAZYBD010000028.1:0-7683 GCA_964645515.1 uncultured Dehalococcoidia bacterium
GGACGCAAATGGCAACGAAGAGTGGGCCCGGACGTTCGGCGGCCCGCTGGATGACGTCGGTTACGACGTAAATCAGACCGCCGACGGAGGATACATTGTTGCCGGTGAGACCCATTCCCTCGGTACCGGTTCGGCCGACAAGAGCGATTATTGGTTGATCAAGATCGACTCCTCCGGCAATAAGGAATGGGACAGGAGTTATGGCAACATCGAACTCCACGGCGCTCGAAATCTCACCACTTCGGACGTGGCCCACAGCGTAATACAGACCTCCGACTTCGGTTACATGGTTACTGGCTCTACCGAGACCGGGTTGGGCCGAGATATTTGGCTGGTGAAAACGAACTCCGTCGGAGACCTGCTTTGGGACAGCCAGATAGGCGGCGACCTCGATGAGAATGCGTTCGGCGTTCTGGAAGCGGCCGACGGCGGTTACATCACCGCCGGGAAGACCGACTCGTTCGGTGCCGGCGGCAGTGACTACTGGCTGATTAAGACAGATTCCCTCGGTGCCGAGCAATGGAATAACACCTTCGGTGGTGAGTACAACGACGAGGCTAGGGCGGTGGTCCAGACAATAGACGGCGGTTACGCGCTGGCCGGGTTTAGCTGGTCTTTCGGCGCCGGTCTGTCCGATTTCTGGCTGGTGAAGACCGATGAGTCGGGACGAGAGGAGTGGAACCGTTCTTATGGAGGTGTCCCCCGGGACGCCGCCCATTCCTTGCAGCAGACAAACGACGGCGGCTACGTGATGGCGGGCTGGTCAGAGTCCTTCCCAGGAGGCGACCATGTTTGGGTCGTGAAGGTAGGTCCGTTCGGCAACAAACAATGGGATAACACCTACGGCCGCCCTTCCGGGGCCAGGACAATCCAACAGACGACGGATGGCGGATATCTGGTGGCCGGCTGGACAGGACCACTAGAAGGAGTACGAGACATCTGGGTGCTCAAGACTCTCGCTGAAGACCTAGTGGCGGCAAGGCCCACGGGGCCGGTAGCGGTCCTAGAGAACACTGGGCCGGCTCATGTCACTTCGGCAGCAGTGGGGTTCAATGTTCCAGGCAGCACCGGTCCGTACCAGTTCCACTTCCGCGGGAGGGCCTTGAATACCGACAATCCTCTCCCTCCAGGTTCCCTTGCCTGCACTCGGCCGTTGCCTGATGTCGCTTCCGGGTCCCATTTGGTGTTGGACCAAATCAACTCATTTGGCAACGGATTCATAGACGCGGTGACGACCTCTAGGTCGTCACCGGAAGTGGTAATCGACGCACCCGAAATTCATTTTGACTTAACCCATGAAGGGGTGCAGGGCGGCAGCATAACCGGCAAATTCAGCTTTGTCTCCCAGTCTCCCTGCGGCGAACCTCCGCCCGCGCAGGGACCAACCGTTCCCACTGGGTTGACAGTTACGGTTTCCACAGAGGAGCCCGCTACCCTTAACTTGGACTGGAATGACAACACTAGACCTGGGACAGCCGGCTACCGTGTCTACGTTGGATCGAGCCCGACCGGCCCCTTCGCGCCGGTCGTACCGCTGGAGTCCGACTCTCAGCACTCGGACTCCAGACTAACCGAGGGCGAAACTTATTATTACGCGGTAACTGCAATAGACGGCCGAGGGCGGGAGTCAGCTCAGTCTCTAGTGGCCACCGGGGTTTCATCGGACCTCATCCCGCCGAGGGCTCCGACCGGCCTAAGGCTAGTGTTTTCTGATCAAAAGACAGGGATCGCGTCACTGGACTGGTCCGACAACCCGGATGCTGATTTACAGAACTACCGGATTTACCGCAGGAACGGCGAAGGGCCCTTTGTCGCAATCGGCAACGCCACCTCACAGTCAGGTTTTACCGACCAGACGCTGCCGCAGGAAGGTTCTTTTACCTATAAGGTTACTGCCGTCGATAAAGCAGGGAACGAGTCAGTATATTCCAACATTGCCCCCCCAGAAATGGACTTCTTCGGAACAATCATCGGCATTGAATTAGACCAGGTCGAAGGCGGTCTCTTGGTGATAAACACATCCAGAGGCACCGTGGAAACCAGAATCGTGGGCCAGACATCGGTCCGGCTACCGCAACAAGAGGGTGCCTCTATTAGGGACCTGGCCAGAGGCGACGAGGTGGCGGTGGCATTAGTCCGACAGTTGAACCGTCTGGTGGGGGACAAGGTCTTCGTAATTCCAGGGAAGACTGTTAACCGCCATGTGTCCGGCTATGTATCAGACCTAGGCCCAGGTGAAATAACCATCCAGCCCATCGGGGCAAACCAGGACCCGATCACGTTTATACTGCCTCCACAGGTGGAGATCAAATTCCACCAAGGGACCACCGAACTAACTTCGGGCGCTTACGTAATTATTTCCGCGATAAGTGAGTCCCGTACCGGCGAACTATCGACCTCTGCTAGTGAGATCAACGTAACGACCAGTCGTGTCCCATCTCAGCTTAGCCAACGAACCGGGACCCCAACCGTGTTGGCCCGGCTGAATGGGGTATTCCAGCGTATTGCCCCTTCGAATGGCAACCTTATCCTATCCGGCACGGAAGTTGCATTGGACGCCGCCACTCAAATAGCGGAGGGCCTGGTGGCAGGAGAGGTGATAGAGGTCGATGCGGAACTTAGGCTCGACGGTTCGTTGGTAGCCAGAAAAGTTGAACGGGACAGCAGGACGCCCGAGATCGTAGAGCAGACCATATTGGAGGGATTGTTCGGAGGAGTGGACCCAGTATCGGGCCAGTGGCTCATCGGCGGCACCATTGTCACTGTGGACCACCGGACCCACACCGACGGATTACCGCACCACCGACAACTGGTCAGGGTTAAAGCGCTGCTGCAGCCAGACGGGTCGCTAGTGGCCCGCGAGATCGAAAACCGCACGTGGTCCGGTACATTGCAATTGGGATTGGAAGATCTAACTTTACTGGAAGGCTCGTTCTCAGGCATCAACGATGCTGGAAATTGGATCGTGGGAGGTCTGCCTGTAGCCGTGGACTCTGTCACTGGATTGGAAGGCAGCCCGTCCGTAGGCAGGCGAGTGGCGGTCAACGCCGTTTTGCGGGACGGGCGCTTGGTAGCCCGGAACGTCTCGGCAATTCAAAAAGATGAAAATATCACCGTTCGAGAAGTGGTAATCCGTGGTACAGTCGACCGCATTCTAGTCGACGGCTCGATGGTCGTAGACGGCGTACGTGTTTTACTGAGCAATTTGACCGAAGTGGCCGCCGACCCGGTCACAGGCGGCAGCGTGGAGATCAAGGCACTGTTGAAATCCAATGGGATTTTGGTCGCTCGAGCGATTGACGACGCCCCTCCGGAAAACGAGACCGGGGAGACCCGTGCGAATCCCGTGGACATCAAAGGAAAAATCCAACGAGTAAACGATGACGGCAGCCTGCTGGTGAACGGCATTACGGTGTTAACCAGCGCTCTTTCAGACATTGTAGGCGCCATTCAACCGGGGGCGAAGGTGCAGATACGCGGGATCTTCCAGCGGAATGGGGCGGTTCTGGCCCGGGATATCCGGGCGGAAGGTCGCCGTCTGACTGATGGAGAAACCGAGGCCAGAGTCGAAGGAGTGATCGAGAGAATCTTCTTCGACGTCACGGGCAACGTCGGGACGTTTGTGGTCGATGGAGTAACCGTGGCGGTTGACGACCTGACGATTTCCGGAGTGGTGATCGAACCTGGCTCCTCAGTCGTGGTTCAAACGGTCGTCAAAAACGGCGTGTTCTTGGCGGCAACGATTGAGCCTCCGCTAACCAGTACTGCGGTACAGAAACCGACATTCGAGGTACAAGGGACAATTGAGGCCATCGAACACGATGCAGACGAGAACGTCGTCAGCGTCTTCATCAACGGCATTGAAATAAAGCTGGGACCTCGGTCCCGAATCAGCGGCGCACTGGAGGTCTGGGAAGCCATAGAACTCAAGGGGCTGATCAAGGACGGCGACCTGGTAGCGGACCGAGTCGATAGTGCGGACTTCCATCCCTTTGGAGACCGGGCATCCAAGTTCAAGCTCGAAGGTGTGATTGAAGAGGTACGGCGGGACGCCGACGGCAGGACCGTCGGCGGCAGGGTCGACGGTGAACGGGTCGAAGTAGAGGCTCTGACCCTTACACGGGGCGCCCTTGTCTCTGGCAAACGGGTCGTGGTGGAAGGTGTAGTACGCACTGGCACACTGCTGGCCGCGACTATCGTGGAGGTTATCTTGAACGAAGGTTTGATTACCAGAGAGGTGAGGTAGAAGCGGCAGTCTGACCCTTTGCCAGTTCACCTCCGTTCCCGAACCCATCCTCCGCCCAACTTGACACAGAAATTTGGAAGTCCTACACTCGAAATGCTGGGCTGCGACGGCCCGGTTGTTTTGTGGCCCGGTGGTGTAGCGGTTTAACATACTGGCCTGTCAAGCCAGAGATCGTGGGTTCGAATCCCATCCGGGTCGCCATCATCCTCGCTCTTAAAGCCACACTACTTGGTTTTCGTTGAGGGAAGCTGCTCTTCGTTGATCGGCATTCCCCGCTCAAATACGATACCACTGCCACATATAATCCTCCCCCGCGTCGTACTACAGTATCCACACTGTGATAAAGCCATATATATCGGCGCCTGGCGGTCCTTGGAAATCCTTGGGGCCGGTGCCATAGATGCGGCAATTCCCATGAAACCCACCTTGGTGTTAAAACCGATGATGCTCGGTGCTGTTAGCCACAGCCCCGCGGAGACCAAGAGCCCTCCGGACGACACTTTCGAACGTTACCATTCAAGCGATAAACCGCGCTAATAACTATAGGCTCTCAGAGCATCACTCAACTGCAGGAAATTATCTAGTAGGCAGCTCCTCCTGTTTTCGCCGCGTCAAGTGTCAACCCTACGTGGCCTAAATCAACAGTTTGAATTACGCGCGGCTTTGAACCACCAAAAGCATGTTATTTAATACATCGGTACGGGGCTAACCGTTGCTTTATCCACGTTTCCGGAGGAGGGCGAGTGTCTCTTTGCCCAGTTCAATGGCTGGTGTAGCCGAAGGCTCGGCGCCTCTGAGGAGCGCCAGATAATAGCTGGTCCAGTCGCCAAAAGACAGCATCGCCAGCATTTGTGCCAGAGGAGAGGCAGCGGCGGCGGCAATCAGTCGGAAAGGGACACCGCCCTTTTTCAGCAATTCAACGGCCACCGCGTAACGCTCCACCAGATTGGAATTGGCCGTTTCAGGTTGGAGCAAAACTACCCCCGGGTCCAGCCCTCCATCGAGCCGGACTGCGAAAGCCTCCACCGTATTGTGCAGAAGCTCCGGCAACTCCTCGAAAAAGGCCCAAATCTTGGAGTTTTCGTTAAACTGAGACTTCCATCGCCGACCCACCCCTGTGAATATCCCTCCGCTAACGACCACCACCGTCTTATTCAAAAGTTCACTCGCCAACTGTTTGGCCGGGTTGTCACTGAGCGGAACTTCCTCACCCATCAGCGCGATCTGCCGGTCCATGACGGACGTGGCTTGGGCCACGTCTTGGGCAGTAGTGCCCAACACACCCAAGCGATCGAGCGTGCCGAGCAGGAGCATCAGGTTATAACCCACCGCGCTCCTAGGTTCCCCGGGTACCGGTACATCCAACACCGGAATTCCCTGCGCTTTCGCCTCATCGCGTAATGTCCCACCGCCAGCCATCACCAAAACTTTTGAACCGGTCTGCCAAGCTTGCCGAAACATGGACAATGATTCTTCTGTGTTTCCAGAGTAGCTACACACAACTGCCAGACTATGTTCGTTCAACCGCAACGGCAGGTCAAAGCCTCTGACCACCTGCACAGGCACACCCGGCTGCTGGGCCGCTAGGTCGACCACCAGGTCACCGGCGATGGCCGACCCCCCCATCCCGGCGATCATAACCTGTGCAATTCGGCCTTCGCACCACGGCAAGTCAATGGTTTGGGCCTGCTGCCAGGCCTGCTCGCAATGTTGTGGAAGATCGCGGATGCGGTGCCGCAGGCCGCTGGGATCCAGAGAGGAATAGGTTGCGGTGTTGTCCAGATCGGCCATTAGCACCCTTTTATTGTTAGCTTTACCGTAGTCCAAGGTTATTCTACCCGATCCGGGTACGGTCCGACCTGATTCTGCTGGTGCTGACTTGGCTGCTGCCGTGCGCACCACTCATGGCCCTAGCGGCCTTCGAACCACGGCTGAACCGTATTGGTTATGTTAGTGGCAAGCACCACAACCTTCAGGATGCAATTACGTGTATTAGAGGTATCTGGCAGTCTGCAAAAGACTTCGTTTAATGCCGGTCTCTTGCGGGACGGTCAGGAAGTGGCGCCATAGAGGGGGGTGGCATATCGATATTTGACACTCGTGAGATTCCTTTTTACTACAGCGGCCTGGAAGTCTAACTGAAAGAAACCATCTCCAGACAGACGAAGCACTTCCCGAGCACAACGATGGGACTTCATGGGCGCTGCAAAACGCCTTAGATTGGGCCTCACTGGACAGGACAGAAGTCTCCTCTTTGGCAAACCGGTCGCTATAGTTGTTGCCGGGGACCACTCAGGAACCTCCAGCGTCCAGATCTGACTGCAACAGACTCTGCCGGTAACCGATTCCCTGGTGTCAGTCAAACCGAAGTTATTAGTCATGGCCTTGGCACCTATGAAATTCTACGACGGCGGCGACCAGACGGACAACGACACCAAACACTTCCTGGGGGAGTTCATCCAGTGCAAATGGATGGTGCGACTGGCCAGCGGAAGGGAGTTCGTTAGACACGCCTCAGAGATGGACATCCAATCGGCTGCCTACTAAGTTGTCCGTCATATTGCGCGAGTCTGAGACTGGTTCGGCGACGTCCGGAGACTGTGGCGCGCAAATTGACACTCGAATGCCCGTCGATATAATAGGACGGCTATCCGGCCTGCGCGTATCATGGCCGGAGGTGCAAGAAGATTTATTTGGAGGGTCGGTCGTAATGCCGAAGAAAGAAATCATTTCCACCGAACTTGTAACCGCCGGAACCGCACCGTTGTCCCAGGCTACCCGGTTTGGCAACTTGGTGTTCGTGCAAGGATGCACCGGCCGCCATCCTTTGTCCGAACACACAGGAGCAGAGATAAAAGAGCAGACCAGGTACGCCTTACAGCGCATCTCAGCGATACTAGAAGCTGCCGGCTCCTCGATGGACCAAGTGCTAACCAACACCTGCTACGTAACCAAGCGGGAGGACCTGCCTGGGTTCAACGAGGTGTACGCCGAGTTCTTTCCCACTGATCGGCCCGCTAGGACCACCGTGATCGTTAACTTCGGCTCCCACGAAAACTTGGTGGAGATAACCAGTACGGCCGGAATTACAGACTGAATGCGTTGCGTATACGAATCATCGAATGGGTCATTCACGTTCATGGTGAACCTGTCTGACCATATTCGGCGGACGACGGCCCTTCGACTGACTCAGGACGAACAGAGAAAGTTAGAGGTTGGGGTCCTGGGAACGTAAAATTCTGGTCAGCCGAGCGTTTGGAGGTGATAGATGACTACCAAAGCCTATATTTTGATCGAGACTCAAGTCGGCAAGTCACGAGACGTCACGGCGGCGTTACGGTCGATGCACGGTGTCGAATCGGCCGACCTTGTGACCGGTACCTTCGATGTTATCGCACTGGTGGAAGCGGCGGACATGAGTTCGATGGCCGACCTTG
>CAZYBD010000029.1:0-10494 GCA_964645515.1 uncultured Dehalococcoidia bacterium
GAGTTGCTCTCTAGTAGCCTGTCCACCAACCCCACCGGCTGGTTCCTCTTTCCTATTTCGACTAACACCCCGTTGGCTTTCCTGATCTGTTGCTTGAGGAACCCGTTAGCCTCGCAGTCTATTATTACTGTGTCGTCTTGCCTTACAACTTCCCAGCGGTGCACCGTCCGGACCGCACTTCGGTCTTTGGGGTGCCCAGAGGCCAGCGGACGAAAATCGTGTGTGCCAACCAGTCTCCGTGCCGCCTCCGCCATGATCGCGACGTCCAAGCCCTCTTTGACCCAGAAATGAGTGTGCCGGCGCAAGGCCGACGGTGTCGGCTGATTCAAGATCCGGTACTGATACGTCCGACTAATAGCGCTACGCCGCGAGTTGAAATCCCCCGCCACACGGTAGGCGGCCAAGACTCTGATATCTTCCGGCAGAAAATAGTTGAGGGCAGGCACAAATTTACGCAGCGGATGCTTGGTAAGAGTGACGAAATCCACCACTTGCCCCTGGGCGTGAGCCCCAGAATCAGTTCGGCTTGCCCCCCGAACTCTAATAGCCTCGCCAGTAAAGAGTGTCAAGGCTTTTTCCAGCTCGCCTTGTATCGTTGGCGACTCCCTCTGGAGCTGGAAACCAACGTAGTTAGTTCCCTGGTATTCGACCAGAAGGCCGACCCTCCATGGTGGAATCTCTGATGAGACCATCTCCTCGGTAGCATCTGACTGAAGCTCGTTGGACTGGTGTTCTTTCGATTGTTGGTCGTTACCTTGTACGATCTATACAGGCCCCCGTTACTAGCTCGGTTAGACCAGCTCGATGACCGCCATTTCGGCGGCGTCACCGGAGCGGGGGCCCAATTTCACAATCCGGGTGTACCCCCCAGCCCTGTCGGCATACCTGACAGCTACATCGTTGAAAACTTTCTCCACCACACGCTTCCTTGGTATCTCGGCCAAAGCCAAGCGACGGTGGTGGAGGTTACCCTTCTTGCCGTGGGTAATGAGTTTCTCGGCCACCACCCTTGTCTCTTTTGCCTTCGCCAGAGTGGTAGTAATCTTCTCATGGATTATCAATTCGGCCACCAGACCCCGCAGAAGCGCCACGCGCTGATCCCGGTAGCGGCTGAGTTTTCTGCCTTTGACGCGGTGAGATGCCATGACTAGAAGTCGTCCTGCCCATCATAGTCGAGGTCACCACCATCGTCATCTGCGGAGACATCGGCAGCAGCCGGTTTGTCGAATTCCTCGATGGTCATACCCGGTCCTATCTTTGATTCGGGATCCGTAACGAGCTCGCCTCCTCCCATCAACTCGCCCAAATCGTCCGCAGTAAGTTCCGGTACTCCTCCGAGAGGTTCCTCTGGGGACGACTGGTCGCTGGGTCCGACAATACCGTTTTCAGCCAGTTTATCTTGGAGTTCCACCAACGACTTATCACCAAAATTACGTATTTTGAGCAGGTCTTCGTCGGACATTTCAAGAACCTCGCCCACCCTGCTGATGTGGGCGCGTTTGAGACAGTTGAGGGTCCTAGGTGACAGTTCCAATTTCTCGATGGGCATCTGGTAGATCTCGGGAGATATAACTAATGGTGCCCGGTCGATACCTTCCTCAGCCACCCGATTCAAGTTGCTGAACAAGAAGAAGTGGTTGACCAGGTTCTCCGCCGCCTGTTGAACCGCTTCCACTGGCTTTATAGTGCCGTCGGTCCAGACCTCCATCACCAACCGCTCGTAGTCGGTTACTTGGCCCACGCGGGTGCGTTCCACGTGGTAGTTGACCTTGCGTACCGGGCTGAACACCGCATCCACCGGTAGGACGCCCACTGGAGGGTTGGTTGTTGCGTCGCTGGGGAGAGCGGGCTGGTAGCCGACTCCTTGTTCCACATTGAACTCCACGGCCAAGTGAGAGGAATCGTCATCCAGGGTTGCCAGGTGCAACTCAGGATTCACGATTTCGAAGTCACTGGAGGTGGAAATATCACCGGCGCAAATACGCCCTTCTCCAGTAACGTCCAAACGCATTTTACCTGCCCGGTCGGACTGAGACCGAATACGAATTCGCTTGATATTTAGGAGGAGTTCCATAACCTCCTCTTTGACGCCTGGGATAGCCGCGTATTCGTGGACCACGTCGTCAATCTTGACCCAGGTAATGGCGCTACCGTGGGTCGAGCTTAGGAGTATCCTCCGCAGAGGGTTTCCGATCGTTAGGCCGAAACCCCTTTGCAGCGGCTCTACGGCGACTCTTCCGTATGTCTCTTCAGACTCTAATACACGAATGTCGGGTTGCAGTGACTCTGGCCCATCATCCGGCACTACGGGTGCCAGGACATAGGTGTCTAGCATTGACTACCTCGAGTAAAACTCTACGATTAATCTTGAATCCAAGACCGTTTGCAGGTCACCATCAGACGGCAGGGACGTTACCCTGCCCGTCATTGCTGTTAAATCTAACTCCAGCCACCCTGGAACCTGGCGTTTGGGGATCCCTTCAATCCGTTCGGCATAAAAGTCAGTTGTAGTGTCAGCCTCCTTCCAGGCAATCAGGTCTCCCACTTTCACCGAGTAAGAAGGCACGTCGGTTTTTCTGCTATTGATCCGAAAATGGCCATGCCGAACCAGTTGCCGCGCCTGTTTGCGTGAGTCAGCGAAGCCCAGCAAGAACACCACGTTATCCAACCGACGCTCCAGACTGCGTAGCAGGTTCACGCCGGTTACACCAGGCGTATTGAATGCTTCGTCCATATACTTCCGGAACTGGGATTCCAGAACGCCGTAAATGTACTTGGCCTTCTGCTTCTCCAGAAGGTGAACGCCATAATCGGAAGGCCGGCGGCGGCGTCTCGAAACATCGCCCGGCGGGTTGCGGCGTTTTTCGAACGCGCAACGCGGGGTAAAGCACCGGTCTCCTTTCAAGAACAGTTTTTCCCCAGACCGTCGGCAAAGACGGCACGCAGGCCCAATATATCTTCCCATCGGTGCTAGAGCTACACTCTCCTTCTTTTTGGCGGGCGGCACCCGTTGTGAGGGATTGGCGTTACATCTCGAATGCTGGTCACTACCAGCCCTGCACCCTGCAGCGACCGGATAGCGGCCTCCCGGCCGGCGCCAGGTCCTTTGATTAGGACATCTATGTGACGAAGACCTGAGTCCATCCCCCGGCGGGCAGCCTGTTCAGCGGCACGTTGAGCTGCGAAGGCAGTCCCCTTACGGGAGCCCTTGACCCCTACGGTGCCAGCGCTAGCAGAGGAGATCACGTTCCCTTGCGGGTCGGTGATGCTGACCAACGTGTTGTTAAACGTTGAGTAGATATAGGCCCGTCCCTGCGGGACTGAGCGCCGTTCTCGTCGCCTGGTTCGCGGTCTAGCCATATATCAATCACCTACTTCTTGCCGCCGGTCCTGCGGCCACGACCGGCCACAGTACGACGCGGCCCCTTACGAGTACGAGCGTTAGTGCGGGTACGCTGTCCCGACACCGGAAGGTTGCGTCGGTGACGCAGGCCCCGGTAAGAACCGATTTCGATGAGCCGCCGGATGTTCTGGTTGACTTCGCGTCGCAAATCGCCTTCCGAGATGTATTCCCGGTCCACCAACTCGCGTATCCGGTCGATCTGGGCTTCGTTCAGTTCATTCATCCTCGGCGGGATAACCGGGTCCAGTTCGGCCTTTACAACGATTTCTTCCGCCAACTTGGGCCCTATACCATAAATACTACGCAGTGCCACGTGGGCTCTCTTACGGTCCGGTACATCTACTCCGGCTATGCGAACCACTCCGCGCCTCCTTCTAGTTCTGGTGAACGCTCATGCGGGCCGGGCCTAGCCCTGCCGGTGGGAGTGCCTGGGGGTGGAACAAATGATTCTGACCACCCCTTTGCGTTTGATTACCCGGCACCTATCACACCTGGGTTTTACTGACGCTGTGACTTTCACGTTACTATCCTTACTGGAACGGTCTACTTGAACCGGTAAGTGATGCGGCCCCGAGTCAGGTCGTAGGGAGAGAGCTCCACCAAGACCCGATCGCCCGGCAAGACGCGAATAAAATTCTTACGTATCTTACCGGATACGTGAGCCAACACCCCGTGGTCGTTGGGCAGCTCCACGCGGAACATCCCGTTGGGCAAGGCTTCTTTGACGCTTGCCTCGACCTCGATTGCTTGCTTCTTCGCCATACGTCCCCTTCTCGGGTTTGATCCTACAGTTGGTAGCTAACTGTGCGCTGTGAGAACTTCCGGGCCATTCTCTGTGATAGCAATGGAGTGCTCGAAATGAGCCGACAGCTTACCGTCGGCCGTGACCACCGTCCAGTCATCCTCCAAGATACGAGTCCGCCAGTCTCCCATATTAAGCATCGGCTCAATGGCGATACACATCCCCACCCGCAACAGCGCCCCCATTCCCGCCTGCCCGTAGTTTGGTACCTGGGGATCTTCGTGCAGAAACCGACCCACACCATGGCCCACAAACTCGCGAACTACTCCGTAGCCGCGTGACTCGCCGTAAGTCTGGACAGCCTTGCCGATATCACCGACCCGGGCACCAGGTACAGCAGCCTTTATCCCTACCTCCAAGCTGGCCCGAGTGTCGTCTATCAGAGCGCGGACTTCCGGAGGGACCTGGCCCACGGGCAGAGACACTGCCGCATCCCCAATAAGGCCGTCCAGCGTTGCCCCCACATCTACTTTGACGACGTCTCCTTCTTGAAGCACCCTTCGGCCCGGTATCCCGTGAACGATCTCCTCGTTCACTGAGGTGCAAATACTGGCCGGGAAGCCCCGATACCCTTTGAAAGTCGGTTTCGCCCCATGGCGAACGATCTCTTTGTGAGCGATACGGTCCAAGTCCCGGGTAGTCATTCCAGGCTCCACCGAGGACTTGAGCAGGTCGATCACAGATCCAACCACGGCCCCCGCACGCCGCATAGACTCCAATTCGAGGGGCGATTTAATAGTAATCCCCCCAGAGTAAGTTGAAGCCGAGTTGGACGCGGTCTTTAGCTTATGCTCACGATTCACTTTATCTATTCTACTCCCGATCCGACGGGTTGGGAAGCGACGACGGCTTACCACTTGCCCTAATTGATGCCAATTCCTAGGTCAGGACCCCCAAAGGGAACCGTTCATCCTTAATATGTCCAAGTATTCCCTCATTGAAACAGTGGTTCGACAAGCTCGTCACGAACGAGATGGAACGATCCTCTAACTCTCCAAGACCGCGACGATATTCTTGTTCACTTCCTCGATAGTATCGTCCCCGGGCACATCTACCAAGATACTCCGGTCCCGGTAGAAGCTCAACAGCGGCAAGGTCTCTTCGCGGTAGACGGCAATGCGCTTCCTAACGGCTTCGGGGCGGTCGTCGTCGCGTTGGTACAAGTCGCCACCGCACCGTTGGCATACCTGGGCGTCAGGCCCGGTCTCCACAGTGTATGGCGCCTGGCAAGCACGACAGATGTAACGCCCACTCAATCGACGCACCAATTCCGGTTCCGAAACGTCGATGTGCACCACATGGTCGAGCCCGCGGGATCGTCTTTCAAGCGCCTCTTCCAGTTCCAAGGCCTGCCGGGTGTTCCGAGGGAACCCGTCCAATATGAACCCGTCGTCAGTATTGAGTGACATAACCTCGGACAAGATAATATCAATCGTCACTTCATCCGGCACCAAGATACCTTGGTCCATGAACTCCTTGGCCCGGAGACCCAGAGGCGTCCCGTCTTGTAGGTTCTTACGAAACAAGTCTCCGGAACTGACGTGGGCCAGCGTAAACCGGTCGGTCAGAAACTTCGATTGAGTACCCTTACCCGCGCCCGGCGGACCAAACAATACCAGCCGAAGTTCTTGCGCCAATTTATCTCAGGAACCCTTCATAGTTTCGCATCATGAGTTGGGCTTCAAGTTGGCGTAGCGTATCCAGTCCTACGCCCACCATGATAAGCAAGCTGGTACTGCTTAGCGAAATTGCTTGTACGTCTGTGACCAATGACGCTAAATACGGCACAACCGCAATGAAACCCAGGAAAAGGGCTCCTCCCATAGTGAGTCGCACGATCACACGATTCAGGTAGTCTTGAGTAGGTTTGCCTGGTCTGATACCCAGCACAAACCCTCCATTTTTTTGTAGGTTTTCCGCTAGGTTCTGTTGATTGAAGACCACCAGGGTGTAAAAGAAGGTGAAAATTACCACCAATATGAACACCATCACCCAGTAAAGGGGTGATGACGGGATCAATAGCCCAGCAAAGAAGTTCGCAACGTCTCCCACCCAAGAGGTGTTCGTTGCAAAATAGGTCGCGATAGTCCCGGGAAGTATAACAATGGAAAACGCAAAAATCAGCGGTATCATACCGGCAGAATTTATGCGCAATGGTAGATAGGTGGCGCCGCTCTGCCGGTACATTCTGCCGCCGCGGAAAATACTGCGACCGTATTGCACCGGGATCCGTCGGTGAGCTTCGTTGAACATCACGATCAAGGCGATAATGATCACCCCGATAATGGCGAAGAAACCGATGCCCAATACGTTGTCGCGGTCCAGGAACCCTTGGGTGAGCAAACGTGGGAAACCGGCAACGATACCAGCAAAAATAATCAGGGAAATACCGTTGCCTATGCCGCGTTCGGTTATTAATTCACCAAGCCAGACCAAGAACATGGTCCCGGCCGCGATCGAGAATAGGGCCGCCAGCGTAGGCAACAGGGCGTCTCCGGAAAACCCAACGCTGGCAAGCACATTGCTCTGGTCCAACAAGACCAGTTGTCCGTAGCCCTGGGCCAGAGCGATGGGGACCGTAATCCAGTGAGTTATCCGGTTGATTTTGACACGGCCGGCTTCTCCTTCCCGAGACAGCTCTTGGAGCGATGGGATCACGGGCGTCAGCAACTGGATGACGATAGACGAAGTGATGTAAGGGAACACCCCAAGCGCAACAATGCTCATGCGGCTTAGGGCTCCGCCGCTGAACAGGTCCAAGAACCCCAATAACTGGTTGTCTCGGAACAGATTGTCTAGCTGCACCTGGTCAATACCCGGGAGAGGTATGTGGGCAATGAACCGATACAGCGCCAGTATCGCCAGCGTAAATAGGATTTTGGCCCGTAGGTCAGGTAGACTGAAGGCGTCTATGGCCGCCTGAAGCAGCCGAGGAAACCTGCCGCCTTGGGCCTCCCCGGTCATCATCGGGCCGGGGTTACCTCCACGGTGCCCTTGGCCGCTTCGATCTTCACTTGAGCGGAGCGAGTGAACTTTGCTGCTACTACGGTTAAAGCCTTGGTCAACTCGCCGTCACCCATGATCTTGACAGGCTGCTTCAAGTTCCGAACGTAACCCCTCTCGACCAATAGCTCGGGAGTGACCCGAGTACCTACCTCGAATTTTTCAAGCGTTTCCAATGTAATCAATGAATAGTAGGTCTTGAAGATGTTATTAAACCCTCGTTTCATAGGGAGTCCCTTGATCAATGGCAACTGACCACCCTCGAATCCCGGGTTGGGGCCGCCGCCCGAGCGAGACTTTTGGCCCTTCATGCCCCGGCCAGCGGTGCTACCCTGGCCAGCTGCATCACCCCTACCCACCCGTTTTCTATTTTTCCTGGCACCCTTGGTGGGAACCAGATTGTGCTCCATCATATTACACGCCTCGGATGCGCCAACTCGCTATATAACTGATTTTAACGCCGCTGCCTGGTGGGTTTAGCGGCGAAATCGCGACCTCTTTGAGCATTTTGCGTTCAGCCGGACCTTTGAATCAGATGATGACGTCTAGACTTCCTCAATCGCCAACAGATGCACTACCTTTTGCACCATCCCGCGGATAGTCGGCGAGTCTTGGTGGACCACGCTTTGGTTCAACCGGCGGAGGCCCAATGACCTGATTATATCCCGCTGGGTCTTGGGTCGACCTATTCCGCTCTTGGTCCAAGTGATTTTCAGTTCCGCCATTTCTTCATTCCGTTCCCGCAATCTGGTGTTCTTGCCTTAAAAGCATGCAAGCCCACACCGCTTAGAGCACACCGAAGGGTCTCGTTTCGTGAATTGATCCTGTCTTAAGAAAGGCGATCAAAATTCTTCGCCGCTGGGCCCCTCAGAATGACGATTTTGATGCAATACCCCCTCTAGGCCGTCGTGGGATCGGCAGACGGCTGAGGAACGGACCGCGGCCTTCCAGTTCGCTTGGCCAGTTCCGTCTCTGGGTCGCGCAACTGCCTCAAAGCCTCAATCGTGGCGTATACTATGTTAATGGGGTTTCTGGAGCCTAGGGATTTCCCGACCACATCTTTCACGCCGCCCAACTCCAAGATGGCCCGCATCGCGCCTGCGGCGATCACTCCCGTGCCCTCACGGGCCGGCGTGATTAGGACGATGGTAGCGCCCTTTTTCACCGTGATCTGTTGCGGTATGGTGCTGCCGCGGAGAGGGATAGTGACCATCTCTCGACGGGCAACGGCATTGCCCTTTCGTACCGCATCGGGTATTACTAGGGCTTTCCCCAGACCAGCGCCGACTTGACCTTGACCATCTCCGACCACCACTAGGGCGTTGAACCGCATGCGCCTGCCGCCCTTGACCACCTTGGCGATTCGGCGGGTGTAAACGACCCGCTCAGAAAATCCGCCGGTGTCTTCATCCCGACCACCCCGGTCCCTATACTGCCTTCCTTGTCCACCGGGTCCTCCTGGACCGCCCGGTGCGCCTCTACTTGGGGCTTGTACCATTGGGAGTCAGTCCTCCTAAACGTTCAAAAACACTACAACCAATATTAAAATTCAAGGCCGCCTTCCCTCGTGGCCTCAGCTAATGCCTTCACTCTACCGTGGTATTTGCAACCGCCTCGATCGAATACCACCCTGGTTACCCCCTGTTCAAGCGCTCGCTGGGCAACCATCTTGCCCACCGCGGTGGAAATCGCGGTCTTGGGGGTGATGGCGACCCCGCCGTTCTCTTTTTGAGCCTCCTGACTGGAAGCAGACACGATGGTGCGCCCGGATGAATCATCAATCACTTGGGCGTAGATGTGCTTCAGGCTCCGGAATACCGAAAGCCTGGGCCTCTCCGGCGTACCGGCCACCTTCTTACGGATCCGCTGCTGACGGACCCTCCTAAGTTCTCTCGCGTTTTTGTCTTTAGGCATATTTGCCTCTAAATCACACTGACTGCCAAATTGTCGTAGGTCGTACGTCCGGCCTAAGCTTTTCGGGCTGCGGCTTTTCCGGGTTTGAAGCGCAGAACTTCGTCCGAATATCTGATGCCCTTCTCTTTGTAGGCATTGGGCGGCCGGACTCTCCTCACTTGGGCCGCCAACGAACCAACTTTTTGTTTGTCGATCCCACGGATGTGGACGCGGTTGTTGCCTTCCACCTCCATGGTCACACCTTCTCCCGGATGAATCTCCACAGGGTGACTGTAACCTACATTCAAGATGACGCCGTCGCCGGCCTCCTGTACCCGGTAGCCGACTCCCATAAGCTCTAAGGTCCGAGTGTAACCGTCGGTTACCCCAGTCACGGCGTTAGCAATCAGACTCCGAGTCAGACCATGTAGAGCGTGGTGAAATTTCCGCTCCGACAACCGCTCTACTACTACCTGTCCTTCCTCGACCTTAACGATAACATCCGGATGATAGCCCTGAATGATGGTACCTCGGGGTCCGGTGACCACAACTTCGCCGTACCTTGCTTCCACTGTCACCCCACCTGGCAGCGGTATCGATTTTCGACCAATGCGCGAAAGAGTCCGGCCGGAACTTCCATTTTGTGCGCCATCACCAGACATAACAGATCAGTTCTCCTCCCATGCCTTCCCTCCAGGCCTGGCGACCAGCCATGACACCCTTGGAGGTTGACACAATGGCCAGCCCCAATCCGCCGTAGACCCGAGGGATTTCCCCCTTTCCCACGTAAACGCGGAGCCCCGGCTTACTGATGCGCTTTAGCCCGGCGATGGCCGGTTGCCGCCCCTCACGATAGGTCAAGTGGAGTCGCAATGTGGGGTGCACTTGGCCGCGGGGCAGGTCATAGTCGCGTATGAAGCCTTCCTCTTTCAGAAATATAGCTATTGCCAGCTTCATCTTGGAGTGCGGCATTATTACCGATTCGTGGTGCACCTGAATGGCGGTACGAATCCGTGTCAACATGTCTGCTATGGGGTCGGTCACCGGCATGTTTGCTATTACTCCCTTGTCCGGTCCGTCTAGAGGCTGGCCTTACGTACGCCAGGGAGCTCACCTACTAGAGCCAGTTCCCTGAAGCAAATGCGGCAAAGCCCGGCGTAGCGAATATAGCCCCTAGGCCGGGCGCAACGCTGGCACCTATTGTAAGCCCTGGACGGGTATTTGGGCGTCTTACGCCATTTTTGAATTAAGGATGTCTTCGCCAAAAAGCCTCCGTTAGGCCTCTCTAATAAATGGGAACCCGTACATTTCCAGTAGGCGAAGGGCCTCAGCATCGTTTTTGGCGGTGGTGGCGATGGTCACCTGGAGGCCCCGAATACGGTCTATCTGGTTG
>CAZYBD010000030.1:0-4307 GCA_964645515.1 uncultured Dehalococcoidia bacterium
TGGCGCGGTCTTCCTTGATGGTGAACAGAGGGGGGTCAGCCATCGGATCGTAGTTTCCGATCCATTCCAAGTAAGCGCCGTCACGAGGGGCCGCCACGTCTGCCACTACAATCCTGTAGGAAGGATGCCCCTTCTTCCCGACCCTACTTAGCCTAATCCTTAACATTCGTTCTCCCGGGTCTGTATAAGACGCTTTGGGAGCGCCTCGCCACTGGCGATTTTACGTTTGCAGTCATTTCGTTGTCAATCGTTGCCTGTGTCCGTCAAACGGTCTGTGGGGCAAACAAACGGGCCCGGCCAACTCTGGTTGTTAATACGCCCATTGGTTTCATTGATCTCTAGGGGCGATGGTAGACATTGGCCTGGGCCCGACATACGGGTGATCGTATTCCGCGCAAATTGCTAAGAAACGATCACCTCGTCGTGTCCAGACTGATGCCTACCATCGCCCCTACGTGTTAAACTATCGTCCATTCTTACCACCTCCTCTCAAAATTCCGTCAAGCGGTAATTTATTCTAGCAACCGCATATTTTGGGTGTCAAGGTAATTTCCGGTATCCTTAGGCTCTTTAGGACGGTTCTAATGATGCCCGCTACGGTTGCTCCTGTTAAACAACTCCTGCGGACCCGATATCTCGCATGCGACTAATCTTCATGGGCACTCCAGGTTTCGTTGTGCCCGTACTGGAAGACCTAGCCGCAACGCCGGAAGTGGAAATCGTCGGAGTCGTCACCCCGCCTGACTCGTCCTCAGGCAGGGGACGCCCGTTGGGACCTTCTCGGGTCAAGGCGTGCGCGTTGGACTACGGTTTTCCGGTAATCCAGCCCATCAATCTCCGCTCAGTACAGGCACAGATAGAGCTGGCCGCATTGACCCCCGACGTCATCGTCGTCGCCGCCTACGGTAACCTGTTGCCACCGGCCGTCTTGGCCTTGCCACCTAACGGTTGCTTGAACCTTCACCCTTCCCTACTGCCTCGACACCGAGGGTCCACTCCTGTTCCTCAGGCCATCCTGGAGGGTGACAACGTCACCGGCGTCGCGTTGATGCTCTTGGACCAAGGTATGGACACAGGCCCTTTGATTGCCAGAGTGGAACAGCCGCTAAATGGTACGGAGACCAGCGATGAATTGTCTGAAACTCTGTTCAAGCTAGGCGCCCAGCTCCTGACATCAAACTTGGAACCGTGGGTTGACGGGCGTCTGTCCGCAGAACCCCAGGACGAGGCGCTAGCCACAACAACGGGAAAGCTGGAACGGGCGGACGGTCTGGTCGACTGGGGCCTATCCGCCAAATCATTGGAACGCCGAAGCCGAGCGTTCACACCGTGGCCGGGACTGTTCACGCACTGGAAGGGCAAGGTATTGAAGCTAATGGAAGTATGTGTGCTGGAAACAATGCCCCACTCAGACACTCCTCCTGGTAGGGTGGTAACACACGCCAACGCGGAAACGGACGTCGCGGTAGTCACTGCTGAAGGATTGCTGGGTCTAAAGCGCATCCAATTGGAGGGCCGACGAATCGTAGCAGCCCATGAGTTTCTGAGTGGATTTCCGGAATTCGCCGGCGCCCAGTTGGTCTAGACGGGCCGTGGCTCTCCTCTTAACCTCCTCCAAATGGAAGGCCTTCCGTCCGCTAAAGCCCCCCGTAACTCCGGCGCACAGCAGGTACGGACATAGGGGAGACAAAAACGTCAGGATGCTTCAACGCCAGGTTGGAAGAGACGGGATCTTCTACTTGAAGAACGGTATAAACGGCTTCACCAACGAGGCCAGGAAAGAACCTCCGACTAGCAGGGCACCCAGAACGATGATGCTGATCGACGGAGCCGCATACCCATTGGCTAGCTGAGTCCCGAAAGAGACCAACAGGTCGGTCCCCAAATCAGTGACCGAGGGGGGGATGTCCGACACCTGATCGGCACCCTGCTCAACAACCGTGGCCAGCCGGCCCGGCACCTCCGACTCCAGGACCCTCCCAACGGCGTAGTAAAAGACTCCAGTCAGCAGCAAGGTGATCCCAGGCCAGCGTAGGGCTCCGGAAAGGCTGGGCAAGTGAATCAGACCCATTATCACGCTGCCTGCGACGATCATCGCCAGTGATGCGATCGTCCCGACGTCTTTACTCCTGTTCACCCATGCACGCACGTCTGCAAGTTCGGACCGGACCTCCTCCTCCGTGAGGTCATCGTCCCACTCAGTTAGCTGATGGATGAGATCCAGTCTGTCATCACCGTTCAGTTCTAGACGTATCTGGTTGATGGCGTCGTCCATCAGCGGAGTAGCTAGAGGCCGGGCTGCCACCTTCAGCACTTCCAAAGTGTTGCCCGCCAGGAACGTCACTCGCAAGTTCTCCCGGCTTTCTGGCAGCAATCGTACAGTCTCGGCGCTGATTGCCGGACTGGCCACCAAACGGTCATATGAGGCGGCGAACACAAGCGACCGGCAGGTCTGGGAGAGGGCCTGCAAAGACGGCACAACCTTGGGAATTTCGCCGTCGGCCAGTTGGTTGAAGAGGTCGCCGTACCGGCCAGATAAATCGCTGACTGCTTGTGTTGAGCAGTCCGGCACCCCGGCTTCGACCAGTTGCAACTGGTCGATACGTCGGTCTATGTAGCCGAATAGGACGGGCTTTACGTTTCCCAGTGGTGGGCCCATGTCAATGAACGCCTCCAGATCATCAGCCTCTTCGTTCAGGTAGTTGACGGTACGCTCAATCGACCCTTCGACCTGGGACTGCAAATAGCCTGGAGGTAGAATTTGGCGCAGCAAATTGCCGATGTCGTCGTAGTCCCCCACCTGGATGTTCCCCAAAAGCTCATCAGTTTTGTCCTTAAGCTTTTGGTCGATCAATACTTCGTCATAGATCCTGTTGTATGAGTCTTGTCCCGCAATAGTGTCCTTATAGAAATCGGCATTTAAAACCTTGCCTGAGAAATTCCCGACCAACAGCAGGAACAGGAAACCTACGAATACGACCACACCCATGACCAATGCGGCAAACGAACGCAAGATGGGAACGATACAACCCATGGAACCAGAGTTACCTCTCGAATGCTTACTTTGAGGGATTCTAGCATGAGAGTTTCACTAGTTCATTCCGCTTTTGGAGTCCAGTCGGCCGAGATTCCAAACGCCCGAAAAAAGAGGCTCGCAGATTGTATCTGCTGGCCTCTAATTAGATCTGCATTATTTTGTTGTTGTTAATAATTGGGCCGCATATCTGACAGGCGACGCACCCGCTCTGCGATGGGTGGGTGCGTCGAGAACAGGCTGGCCATACTAGCGCCCCGCAGTGGGTTCACTATGAACAGATGAGAAGCTCCTTCGGCCACCTTCATCGGACGGTTTGCAGCACCTTGCTCTAGTTTCTGTAGCGCGCTGGCGAGGGCCAGCGGGTCGCCAGAAGTTTTGGCCCCGGTGGCGTCGGCCTGGAACTCCCGAGTACGGGAGACCGCCGCCCGGACCAGAGCAGCAGCGAGAGGCATCACGATGGCAACGACCAGTAAACCGATCAAATTATCCCGGCCGCCTCGGCCGCCGAATATCGCGGCAAACTGGGCGAACAGCGCCAGCATAGATATGGCGCCAGCTATGGTGGCGACGACAGCCATGATCAGCGTGTCCCGGTTGCCAACGTGAGCCATCTCGTGGGCTAAGACTCCGCTCAACTCTTGGCGGTTGAGAATCTGGCGGATGCCAGTGGTCACCGCCACGGTGGCGTGTTGGGGACTGCGTCCGGTAGCAAAGGCGTTGGGGGAGTCGTTCTCGATCTCGTATACCTTCGGCATGGGCAGGCCCGATAGCGACGCCTGCTCCCGAACAATGCTGTATAACTCCGGGTCGTCTCTCTCAGTGATCGGACGGGCGTGAGTCATCCCCAACGCAATCCGGTCACTGAACCAATAGGCGCCGAAGTTCATTATTAACGCAATTACCAAAGCGATGATGATCCCTTGTACCCCGCCCAACGCCGCTCCGACCAACAAGAGCAGCGCGCTCATTGCCAGTAATAGGAAAAAAGTTTTAACTGTATTCAAATATCTGCCCCCCCTTGGCCGCCGATTGGTTTAGGTTTGTGACAGCCATCGCAGGCACGGTTGTACGGGCAATTATAGCACTTGCCACCCGGTGGGCATTTGCCTCATATGTCTAATACCGTGTGCCTGAGACTCAAGCGTTCACCTTTGTCGGTTTCAATTGACACCAGCAAACGGCCGGTGATATGTTTCAGCCAACCCCTCAGAGTGTAAACGGCCAAGGACTGCGTATGGCAATCAAGATTGGCGTGTTGGCCAAACAAGTG
>CAZYBD010000031.1:0-12536 GCA_964645515.1 uncultured Dehalococcoidia bacterium
CGATTACGTCCTGATCGACTGCCCAGCCGGTATCGAGCAGGGGTTCAAAAACGCCACGGCAGCAGCCCACGAGGCGATCATTGTCACCACACCGGAGGTCTCGGCAATACGGGATGCAGACCGAGTGATCGGTCTCCTGGAGGCCAGCGGTCTGCACCGCCCCAAACTGATCATTAACCGAATTGCTGCGGATATGGTCAGGCGCGGCGAGATGATGGACCAGCGAGATGTGGAAAGCCTTCTCGCTGTGGAGGTTATCGGACTGGTGCCGGCCGATGAGCGGACGGTGACCGCCGCCAACCGGGGCATACCGGTGGTTCATGACCAAAAATCCCTGGCAGGAGGAGCGTTCCTCCAAATCGCGGCCCGGGTCGATGGCGACGACGTCCCGCTGACGGAAATCGAACCCAAATCAGGCTTGCTGACCCGCTTCAAGGGCATGGTGGGCATGAACGGGAGGGTATATTCTCATGCGTGAACTGCTACGCTGGCTGCTCGGATTAGCCAGCGGCGAAGAAGGTGAAGGACACTCCAAGGACACGGCCCGCCAACGACTCCGGTTGGTGCTAATACAGGACCGTTTGGAGTTGGCGCCGGAAAAGATGGAAGCGATGAAGCGCGAGATCTGGGAGGTCGTTTCCCGATACATGGTGGTGGAGGATGATTTCATGGAGTTTGAAGTCCGACGTCTGGACGAACTGGTGATGCTGGTATCTAATATCCAGGTGAAAGACCTGAGCGGCCTGGAGCCGGCCCACTCCGCCTGAGCTATTCCGGTAAAATAGGCCTAAGTGAGCGACCGGACCCAACGGCTGGGTCCGGTCGCTTTATGGTTTAGAGATTGCATGCCTCGTGCGGGCGTTCTATAATCGGGCGACCCAAGGCCAGCTTTTACCCTACGCCCTGGAGGTTCCACGTGCCAGGCAATCAACTTACCATCGGGAACGTTGAGATTACCTCTCTGTCGGACGGGATCCTGGAGTTCGACCTCTGTAACTTCTTCCCCAGCGTTCCAACCGAGAACTGGGTGGGTCTGGAGAGTCACCTGGGTCCGGCAGGGAATCTTAAGATGAACATTGCTACATTTGTGATCCGCTCTGAAGGACACACTATAGCTGTGGACACTGGAATGGGCCCCAAAGCTACGCCGGACCTTGCCTGGGGGGAATTGCTGAACGAGTTTGATTCCCACGGGATCCGTCCGGAAGAAGTGGACATGGTTGTAATCACCCACGCCCACTTGTATCATATTGGGTGGAATTTGGTCTCGCTAGACGGCAAATATACTCCCACATTCCCCAACGCCACCTACTACCTCAGTGCCAAGGAATGGGAAGATTGCCACGACCCTGAACTCGTCGAAGCACGCTTTGGCAAAGCTCCCGAATTGTTGTGGCCGTTGGAGGACCTGGGAGTGATCCAATTGGTGGATGGGGAGCACTCGTTAACTAGCGAGGTCAGCACCCTTCCTACCCCTGGACACACACGGGGTCATATGAGTCTATTGATCTCGTCCTCTGACGAGGGCGGCCTTGTTTTGGGTGATGCGTTACACAACACGGCCCAGATCGAGAATACAGACTGGGTCTCATTCGCGGACATGGACCCGGACCAGACCCGAGAGACCCGCCGGAACCTGATGGAACGGTGCGAACGAGAGGGGATCTCTTTGGCCGCAGTCCACATGCCCGCTCCGGGGTTCGGCAAGGTTGTAAGAATGAACGGCCGCCGGGACTGGCAGCCTATCTAATCCAAATTCAAGCCGCCCATATAAGCAGATTAGAGAGGAGTCTAATGGCTAAAAACGGGTTCAAGATAATAGATGCCGAACTCCACGTTATGGAGCCGGCAGACCTTTGGCAGAAATACATCGATCCCGAGTTCAAGGACCGGGCCCCGAGAAGGCTGAACGAGCGCTCCTGGGACATCAGGACCGTAGTTGAAGGCGACGTCATGGCCAGTATGACCGATTACAACTGGCCGGCCCGCAGTACCGAAGAGGCCGAGGCATTGGCCAACCGCTACGCTAAGGAAATCGCCGTCAACTTCAGCCCCGAGTCCCAAGTTCAAGCAATGGACAACGAAGGATTGGACCTGGCGGTGCTTTACCCCACCGCGGGAATGTTCATCACGGCCCGAAACGGTATGGACCCCAGGTTCGCCGAGGCGGCCTGCCGTGCCTACAATAACTGGCTTTACGATTACATCCAGGAAGGCGATCCCTCTCGTATGTTCGGCGCTGCCGCGGTCTCCCCGCATGATGTGGAGACCGCAGGCATAGAAGTAAAGCGGTGTGTGAAAGATTTGGGGTTCAAGGCGGTATTCCTGCGCCCCAACATGTACAATGACCGGTCTTGGCACGACCCGTACTACGATCCACTCTGGGCCACGGTCCAAGACCTGAATATTGCGGTGGGGTTCCATGAGACCACCGGCGGGCGAATGCCGGCCGCAGGCGCTGACCGCTTCCCGGACGACTTGGGTATCGCGCACATCGCCACCCACTCTGTCGAGCAGATGATGGTCTGTATGGACATCATCATGGGCGGCGTCATGGAACGGTTTCCCAAAATCCAGTTTGCTTTCCTGGAGGGACAGTGTGGCTGGTTGCCCTTCTGGCTGGGCAGAATGGACGAACATTACGAGTGGCGTCATCCGTACGGGGAAATGCAAGAGCTGAAGATGAAGCCCTCCGAATATTTCAACCGCCAGGGTTATGCAGCGGTCGAATGCGAAGAGTCGTTCGTCTCCCACGTCGTCGATGCGGCGGGGGACCTGCGATTACTTACCACCAGCGACTATCCTCACGGCGACGCTAAGTATCCTCATACCATCGACACCTTCATGAAGCTGCCGCTGTCCGACGAAAGCAAGCGCCGCATCCTGTGGGACAATCCGGCGCGGTTGTACCAGCTGTAGGCTGGTTGCCGAGGCAGTAGCCTTCCGGATTCCAATAGAATCTAGGGAGGTCAATGACCTAGCGCCTGTCAGACTTCTAGGGCGACCCTTCCCCCAATCTCCCCTTTCTAAATGGGGAGAGGTATTTAGATATCGTTTCAAACGGAGTTCCTCATGCGAGTCGGATTCATCGGCACCGGTAACATCGGTACCCCTATGGCTATCAACATTCTGAAAGCCGGGTTCGACTTGGTGGTCCACGATATCCATAAAGAAAAAACCGATTCGCTCACTTCGGTCGGCGCCCAGTGGGCCGCCTCGATCAAGGAGTTGGCGATGGAGTGCGATATCATTTGTACTTGCTTGCCAGGACCTGCTGAGATGGAGCCGGTAACTCTGGGCCCGGGAGGCATCCTGGAAGGGGCTCGGGAAGGTTCGGTATATATAGACCACACTACTAACGCCCCTCTTCTAGCGCGCAAGGTTCACGCCGCATTCGCCGAGAAGGGCGTCGCCATGCTTGATGCTCCCGTAAGCGGCGGAGTTGAAGGAGCGGCGATTCGAGATCTGTTGTTGATGACCGGAGGAGACGAGGACGTTTTCGAACGTTGTCGGCCTGTCTTGGAGGCCATGGGCGAACGGGTGAAGTACACCGGCGGCGTCGGTACCGGCTGTATATGCAAGTTGATGCACAACACAGCCGTGTTTACTGCGGATATGGCGATGAACGAATGTTGGACGCTGGCAATAAAGTCCGGGGTGTCTCCAGAGACAATTTTGGACGTGTTCAGGCACGGTGCAATTGGTAGGCAGAGTAACCTCTGGTTCCGACTGCCAGACACTTATTTCCAAGGAGATTTCCAAGCTAGGTTCGCCCTACGGACCGCCAACAAAGATCTCCACCTAGGCGAAGAATTGGCCGAGGCCTTTGAGGTCCCAATGCCATTGGCTGAGGTCTGCCGCCAAATTTACGCCGAAGCGATGGAACGTGGCTGGGAAGAACAAGACAGCTCCATTGCTCTCACACTACAGGAAGAGAAAGCTGGTGTTCAAATGCGACCCAAATTACAGCAGTGAAGTCATTTACATCTTATCTGCCTGTCTTGCTGGAACCGCCCCCGCGGAGGAAAACGAATGTTGGCATTAATTGGCGGTAATCTGATCGATGGCACTGGCCGAGAGATGGTCGCGGATTCAGTGGTTCTCGTCGACGACCAAGGTCGTATTGAAGCGGCCGGAAGGCGTAGCACCATCCAGCCTCCCGAGGGCGTACCCCAAGTTGACATAAGTGGTAAAACTTTATTGCCTGGGCTCATCGACTGTCACGACCATCTGGCTTCGTTCGGCTACGGTTTGGAGAGTCGCTGGGGCTTGAGCGAACCCCGGAGCACGCGTGATGTTCGGATAGCTCGGGTCCTGGAAGACACCCTCCGCACCGGTTATACGACCGTTCGTGACTGTGGCTGGCTCGACCCTGGATTTAAATTAGCCGTGGAAGAGGGCTTGGTGGACGGGCCGCGGCTCCTTGTGGCATCTAGTCCACTGTCTCCAACTCACGGAGCCCAGGATCGGCCTAGCGCCTCCGGGCACCGGCGGTACACCACTGACGACCCGGTAATGCCGTACGGCGTCGCTGACGGCGTCGATGGAGTTAGAGCTGCAGTGAGGGAACTCGTGAGAGTGGGCGCCGATGTTATCAAGGTTTTCCAGACCGGATTCGGCCGGGCTACCCATCGTGACCGCGATACCGCCTACAATTTGGAGGAGCTGCGCGCATTAGTGGACGAGTCCCACGTCTTAGGCAAAAAGGTAGCCTGCCATGCAATCGGGGGGCCGGGGCTGCGCACGGCCGTTGAAGCTGGGGTCGACTCGATTGAACACGGCTGCTACCTGGATCTGGAACCGGACTTGCTAAAAATGATGGCCGATCAGGGCTCTTACTTGGTTCCGACGTTGAAGGTTTTCACCTTCCACGAGACCTTGGGCAACCCAGTGGCTCAGGTAGAATCCCAAGCCTTCAAACAGCACCATTTGGAGACGGTACAGAGGGCAATGTCGGAAGGAGTGAAAGTGGTGGCTGGCACGGATGCCGGCGGCTGGGAACACGGCAACAACGCGGCCGAGCTGGAATTGCTGGTCAAGGCAGGGATGACCCCGATGCAGTCACTGGTAGCCGGCAGCGGTTGGGCCGCTGGTTGCTTGGGCCTAGGGCAGGAACTGGGTACGGTGGAATCAGGGAAGACCGCAGACCTGGTAGTCATCGACGGCAATCCATTGGACGATGTCACCATCCTTCAGGATAAAGAGCGGATCCAGTTGGTGATGAAAGAAGGGAAGGTCTTCCATGATGCTATTTCCCACAACGGCCGGACCGGCTAGCTCGGCCTGGCCGTCACCCGGACCACTGGAACCTGCTATATAGGCCGTGATTGCCATCGATCTCCCAGTATATGTCCTCGTCGTCCACTTTGTGTTTCGAGCGGGCCAGCACATGCTGGGGACCGTGTATCACGTTCCTTAGATTGTTGATCGTCGCCACCTCTTCCGGGGCGGCGCCCCTAATGGCCGAAACCTCAAGGAACAATCGGTCGGAAGCCTTTACCGAGCGCGACCGTGAGTCGATGGTGATCTCCAAAGGCATTCGGCGGACTACAGAAAATTCGCCGCCCCTAAAGAACTGGGCGATGATGCCCCAAGGCCCACCGGCGGTGCCATTGAATACTCCTTGCAGAGCCCGGAATTGCTCTTCTGTGGCCTGGTCGTCAATGTACAACACGGCTGTCCAATCCCCGTCGGCCATGGTCGGCCCCGGGCAATGTACATAAACGATAACGCCTAACCCACTGAGGTCAATATCCCCAGACCGGCCGCTCTCCACCGCCACCGCCCATATGTTGTCGCACCATGGGTTCTGGCTCGGCTGACGGAAGGAAACGTGGCAAGGACACAAAAGGTCGCAGTTGCAGCCTTCGAAGAGGTCTCCTTCAAGCCGCCACTGTTGTGTCATGACCTGCTATTCCTCAATTCTTCGCCGAGCTCTGTCCGATAGTGTTCCTGGCGGGTTTGCCAGGCCAAGAAACGTAGAAGGTTTCTGAGGCGTCCGAAGTCCACTTCTTTCAATTGTTGTTCCCCTTTGGCTATCATCTTCTTAGGCTCTTCCGATATCGTCGCGCTGCTGGAAGCAACTTCGTATTGGGCCCTCCAATCGGAAATCCGGATGTATTCCCTAAACAAATAGTTCGTTGTGACTCCGTGGAGCGCCGCTCTCGGGCAACCTGCTCTGTTCGGCTGTGGGGAACCGATTTCCCACATGGATGATGCATGCCTGGAAACACCCAAATGCCCAGCGATAGCCTCTCGTTTTCGCTTCAAGCGTTCTCTCAGGCATTTACACTTTTTCCTGAGAATGGACTGGTTGGGGATTCTATTACCTCAATGTTTTCCCAGGTTCTTCATTGATGTTGACAGTATGCCTGCGCATCGTTTAACAGGCTATTATCGAACCAGGAATCTGGCCATCAGTGAGACTGAGGTAACTCTCTCAGTATCCAGTCCAGTCAGGTTCAAATATCCATTCGGGATAAAAAGAGAGAGCAGGGGATGCTCCTGCTCTCTCCGAAATACCGTAGAGGTTCCACAGGCGTTTAGAACATGGTGCTATCGCTGACGCTCTCTCCAGAAACGATGTGTTGCATCCGGTACCGGAAGTTGAAGAGTACTTTGTCATCTTCTTCCTCGTCCTTACCGTGGTTCTCCTTCAAGTACTCGATGAACTCGTCCAGTGTCGCTGATTCCCGGGTGCCTGTAGGAATCTTGAAGAAGCTGGCGTCAAATGTGGGGAGTTCACCTGGACCGAAGTATCCAGTGACGTATTTGCCGGTGCTTTCTTCGTTCAGGGTATAGCCCTCCAGATCGTGGGTGCCTTTGCCTAGCACCAGTCCGGTCTGGATATAGTGTTCCATAACAGCTTTGGCACCGTACTTATTTATGGGGCACACCTTCATGCAGATCGCGCAGCCCTCGTAGCGAGACATCACTGGCCGGCAACGCTTGTAGACCAGCTTGTTCTTTTCCACTCCCCGCCACCAGACCTTCTCCCGCATCAATGCGCGGCCAGGGCAACGGTTCACGCAAACCTGACAAACCTGGCAGAAGGCGTGAAATCCGTAGTCAACAGGCTCGTCGAACGTCACTGGGGCATCGGTGGTAATGATCTGCAGCCGACAGCGGGCACCTGCATGAGGGGTCAGCAACTGGCCGTTGGCCCCCAATTGGCCCAGACCCGCAGCAACGAACATCGGTATCGTGGCAGCGCTATGGTTGCTGGGCCCGTGCAGCTGGGCGTGGTAGCCCAGGGAACGAATGTAGCTGACCATCCGAAGGCCCATGGGCGCCTGGATTTCGTAGGTGCCATAATGCCCGTGTTCCGCAGCCATACTGGGCGCCGTCTGGGTCTCCTCGTAGTCCTGCTCCAACGCCAAACACACGGCGTTGGGGTATTTGACGTGCTCTTTCCGGTCTTGGTAGACGTACCGCAGGTCATGGGAAGTGAATCCGACCTCTAGATAGCCGATTTCGCGGGCCATATTTCTTACCAGTTCGGTCACATCCTCCCCCGAGGGCGTGCCAGTGGGTTCCAGGTCGCCGGTCCGGTTCATCTCAGGATAGAACTCCTCCATTACGGCGTCATGCTGGTCGTGGTAGGCTTGCATCGCTGGTGTGCCCACGGGCGGGGCCCATTCGGTATCCGCCGCGTGCTCGACCTGTTGTCGCTGCAGTGGGTACTCGCGGCTGTAGAAGTCTACATCCTTGCTGACCATCGGGATTCCAGGAACGGTTTCCAGTTCCTCCGGTACCGGAATCTCGACAGGGTTGTTGCCGAGTTTCCTTCCTGGACGGACTACGACATGGCCGACTTTCAGCATATTGTTACTCCTTCGCTGGACCCTGGGTAACGGAAATTCTGACCGATGGCCTGAAGGATGTCAACACGTTGGACAGGTGGCCACAGGCGATATCCAAACTCCTTCGGTGGTAAGAGATTCGCCAATAAAAAAGCCCACGCTACCGAAGTTGGCGTGGGCTTCCGTGAAGTTGCCTGGTAACCTGCAAGTTTTGATTGGAGCCTAACTCAAAGGTTGGCCAGCACCTCTTGTTGGAGTTGCACCGAGTTCAGGTCTGGCAGTAATTTTAGAATTACCCCCTGCTCATCGATAATGACTCCAGGACGGCGGCCGTCCGACCCGTTGCTTAGGTATCGCTCGTCACCGGCATTGGACATGCCGAACGATATTCCGATTGATCTGTCGGGGTCCAAAATGATCGGATATGGGAGGCTTTCCCGTTCTACCCAGGCCTGTACCGCTTCTTGATCGCGGTCATTGACCCCCATTACGACCACGCCTTTGTCCTGGAAGTCGGCAATGCTGTCACGGTACCCGTGACTGTGCCGTGTTCAATTGCTGCCGCCTGGGGAGGAAAAGAACCAGAGCCATACCTTTCGGCCTCTAAGGTCGGACAGCTTGACCTCGTTCCCTGCCTGGTCAATGGTTGTGAAGTCCGGGGCGACGTCGCCTTCCTGTGGCATGAGGGATCCCTCCTAGATAATTCGGTTGCGCGGAGCTCGATGGCTAATCTGTGACTCTCACCAGCTTCTGCATCGACCGCAGTTCCCGCGGCGGGTCCATATGCTGGCCGTAGTCGCTCCAGGACACCTCGGCTACATAGACATCTCCCCTGGAATCTACCGCTATGCCGTGAGGAGAGAAAAACCGGCCCGACTGTTCACCGTAACTCTCCCGTCCCACTCGGGCCAATACCTTGCCATCGGTGTTCATGACGCTAATGCGAGGTCCTAGATCGGTTCCGGTATCGTTGGTCCGGATACCGCAGAAATACTCGCCGATGTATATTAGCTCTTCACCGGACCGGTCGTCGATGCAAATTGCCGCTGCTCTGGACAGGTTTCCCCACTGAGCCTCGTACTTGCCATCGGGACTGAAGATCTGGACTCTGTGATTCTCACGGTCGGCGACATATACCCAGCCGCTGCTATCAACAACCACGTTATGAACGATGTTGAATTGACCTTCGCCGGTCCCAGATTCGCCCCAGGAAAACAGCAGCTTGCCGTCAGGCGAGAATTTGTGGACCCTAGCGTTGGAGTAGCCGTCGGCAACATAGAAATCGCCGGTACGCTTGTCGAACGCCACGTGGGCTGGAAGGCAGAAGGGATCGCCGCTCATCTTGGGACTCGGCTTGTTTGGCGTGCCCAGGGTCATGAGCAATTCTCCGGTGGGCGTGAACTTTCTAACGGTGCTGTCGCCGTTGTCCACACAGAAAACAGATCCGTCAGGAGCTATGGTAACGGCGTGAGGGTTGGTGAAAACACCTTGACCCCACGTACGCAGCACGTTGCCCTCAGAGTCGAACACGATCATAGGTGTGGTACCACGGTTGAAAATATAGACTTGGTCCTTTGAGTCGATGTCAACAGAGGTTCCTTCCTTGTAGACCCAACCGTCGGGTAGATTGCCCCAGTTGACTCCGGAAACCTGGTATCGGTAACCGTTTTCCCCCAACACCACGGGGCCGTCGCTCCGGCCGTCTGTCATGTGGTCCTCGGTACGTACACCGAATTCCCAGTCTTGTGGTTTATTAACCAATTCTTCTTCCCCCAGTCCTATCGCCGATTATGAGACGGAGTTGGAGGCCGCGGCGCCTCCCGAACCTATCGGCCGGTCACCGCTCGCTGGGCACCCAGAAGTCGTCGGCCTTCTTGTCGAATTTTCCGTTACCTGCCAAATCGTCGAGCCACACCCAGGTCTTATTCAACCATCTCCACCGGAAGTTTCTGATGAAGAACCGCGGTATCGCATACATCTTGTTTGGCGGTTTGGTCCAGGCGCATCGGCGGACGCACGTACTGCAAGTGGTGCCTACACGATTTTGAAAGGTCATGCACTTCTCGGCATCTACTTTCCAGGAGAGGACACCAGTGGAGTTACGCTCGTCCAGAGGCTCGAAACTCCTGTTGCCCGTTGTGATGGCTTTCGTGCCGCACTTGGGAACGCATTTCAGGCAGGCGTTACAGAACTCGGTGATGCCGGAGTCCACCGCTCCCAAAGCTTCTAATGGAAGGTCTGTAAAAATTTTGGAAATCCGGCAGCGGGCACCCACATTGGGGTTGATCAAAAGCCCGTGCCGCCCCGCTTGCCCGAGACCAGCGTCGATGGCCAGGGGTATGCTAAGTGCGGTGTCGTTGGCCGCAGGGATCGCTTGGTACCCCAGCCCTCGTATAAACTCGGCCAGCATCCACAGGGTCGGTGCCATTCGAGCGTAAGCCAGGGTGCTCAGCCCTTCGGTAAGTAAGCTGGGTGCGTGCTCCGTGCCGTCCAAATCCTTGCCCCATTCGTGGAGCAACACCACCACATACTTCATTTCTTTGGGGATGACCCTGGTACCATCTTCAAGGCGAATGGGCTGGTGGTATTCTTCGTAACCGGGTTCGTCGGAGAACTTGATCGGGTAGTCCTTCTTGGTTTCCTCATCAAAATAGTGGGAGTACACCCACCGACGGTCCAGTTCGGCAAAACCAACCTGGTCCGCTCCCAACAAATGAGCGGCCTTACGTACGATCTGGGAGGCCTCTTTGGGGGAAGCTTCCGGACGTCCTGCAGGCGACGGCTCCACTTTCGTCTGCCATGCAGTTGCTCTCGTATCTGCCTGGTTCTTCGAGAAGTCCATCAGGGTTAGCAACGAATCAGCGGCATATTCCAGGCCCCAGGAAGTGGCCTCGAAACCAGAGCGTCCTTTCTTCGAGAGATGTTTCTGTTTGTCTTTGAGCTTGGCCCGTTCAGCCTCTACTTTGGCGTCCCAGACCATCTGCGAGCCTATATGGTGTTTCTGATTGAACCGAACGTACGAATCCTGCACGTCATACATTTCGGCGGCCGTGACACGGCGGTCAGTGGTTGAATCGTTCCGCGACCGGGGCTCGACGTTCCTGCGCAGCTTGAGCTTCATGCCGCGATACCTCCTACTGGCAACGGCTAGTCACATATTGGGGTCTAACCGGACTCTTTGTAAACACTCACGGTCGTGATTATCACGACCCGCAACCGCCAAATTCTACAATAGTTGTCGCTGGTCGGTGAGGCATACTAATGTTTGGACTCCAGATCAGGCCGCGCAGGGCACACCGGACAGGCGCGCATTAGCTAAAAAGATGGTGTTGAGTGTGCCGGAGGAAGGAAGGGAGATTGTGGTGGGCGGTACTGGCCTCAAACCAGTGGACTCCTAGGTTAGAACCAGAAGATATCACTCCCAGCAAAGCTAAGCAATAAGCAACCCACCCTGCGTGTAGGTTCGCTAGTCCTTGTGAGTCCAAGAGCAAGAGACGGGGAAAAAGACAAGGGGAACTTTGGCATCCACCGCGTGTGCGGGCCATCTCTATTTGTAGGAGGTTCAATATGCCAATCGACAAGACAGACAATCATCCTGATGGAGCCGATATCCTAGAACCGAAACCGCCTACCAATCCAGCAGAATTCGCCAGGTGACTTCAACGCCCCATAGGGAATCTCAAGAATCCTAAGGTGAGGTTATTACGTTTGGAATGACTACCAGCGCGTTAAGTCCGGCCTGGAGCTCCATATTTTCCCACTGCTGTTCTTCTGATACCTCCAAATCGACTATTTCTCCGGCACTCGCGTTTAGGTATGTATTCAGCGTGTTAAAAGAATCCGCGGTGTCATAAAAACTCCAGGTTTGTGTCTGGTTATTGAAATGCCAGACGGAGATTAGATTATGAGATAGTCCGGCGAAGACATTTGCTGTCTCGCTTCCGGTCGAAACATCGATAGATTTATATTCGGTGGTTGATTCTGCAACTATTTCATCGTTGATCTTAGCTGTAACTTTCGTACCATTCGGGACAGGCATGCTTCCGATGTAAGCGGTTCCGGCGAACAGGCGAGGCCGACCTGGCGGAGGCGGAGGTGGGCCATCTCCCGCTGGGCCCTCCCCCGCTGGGTCGGCCTCCTCTAACTCTGTGTTGCTAATGATGGTTTCACCAGCCCCGATTAGATTAAGTTTGGTTGTATTTCCGACTGGACCTACGTTCGTTTGGTTAGCTAATTTATCGTCAACGTAAAACGTGATTGTTGCTGCGTCACTATATGAACCCGATACCATTAGCACGTAGTTGTCCTCTGCTGGCACAGGGTCGGGTAGGGGGAAATTAGAGACGGCGTAGATCTCGAAGTTCTCGTCACGAGTGGATACAAACACGATCTTATCCTCGTCCCGCGACCAGGAAGGGTCGATGTCCCAGGCATCATTGTCGGTGATGTTAATTTGGTTGGACCCGTCTGAGTTCATGACGTAGATCTCATCGTTACCGTCGCGAATGGACGAAAACACGATCTTATCCCCGCCCGGGGACCAGGAAGGAGCGCTGTCCCAGGCAGCATTGTCGGTGAGCCGGGTCAGGTCGGACCCGTTTTCGAGCACGACGTAGATATCACTGCTAACATCACGGTAGGACGCAAATGCGATCTTATTCCCGCCCGGAGACCAGGAAGGTCTGACGTCAATGGCAGCATTGTGGGTGATCCGCGCCTGCTCTGACCCGTCGG
>CAZYBD010000032.1:0-14154 GCA_964645515.1 uncultured Dehalococcoidia bacterium
CCCAAAGTCCATCGTCTCAGAGATTTGCACCAAAAGCCGGGACGGCACCGCGTGCTTTTGGGCGTAGGACCCAGTGTGCATGGCGTAGGCGACTCGGTCGCCGACTCTCACCTCGGTTACTTCTTCCCCGACTGCGGTGACTACCCCAGCTCCCTCTCTGCCGGGGGTCCAAGGAAAAGAATCTGGATGGTTGATGCCCTTGCGGCTTGAAACATCGGTGTAATTTACGCCAATGGCTCGAAGGTCCACGATCGCCTGGTCGGGTCCGGGTTCGGGGTCCGGGATGTCCTCATATAGCAAAACCTCAGGACCGCCCATCCGATGTGCTCGAACCGCTTTCATGCTGTACCTCTCCAGGCCGCCTCTGACACGGGCCCATTGGATAACGCCAGGTTACAGCAGGAGGTCAACTCTGGAAAGCTCGATTACTGGACTTGGGAGGTGTGATAGGAGAGGGAGAAGAGGCGCAGACGGGCTAAAGGAGCGGAAGCCCGCCTGTGCTCTTTGGTTGTGTCCCTAATCCCTAATCAATCAATGGGGGGAACACCAGTTGAGACTGACGATCCTAGTAAGAGTATTACACTGGGGTCATTCGGTGGCCACAAGCTCTCTGGTGCGCAGGTCGCTTAGGCGTTCCAGGATGTTCCGGATTTGCCTAGGTCCGACGCCGACGACTTCGGCTATCTCCCGGATGGACTTACCCTGGTCTAAGTAGGCAATGACTTGCCGGTTCCGGTCCCACCACCGGCTATCGCTCCGGCCTTTCGGTGTTTCCGTTTCGGTTTCTGTCCCGGTAAAGGATCCTGAAAATCGACCGGTTGGGCCAACAGTTCTCGGGCCGACCGTTCCGGGTAATAATACCGTCCACATTGCCAACAACCTGCGCCACTCCTTTCCAAGACCAGGTCTCCCCCGCATTTTCCGCAGCCTTTTAACCGGCAAAACATCTTGACCTCCTTTTGGCGGGTCTGGGCAGTTCCCGGGGAAGAGCTACCGAGTTGACGACTGTTTCGTCGTGCTTATCCAGTTAACCCCCGGGCATCCCGACGGGGACTGTGATCCGCTGCACGGAAGATCTATAACGTTGGTCACATTTGGCAAGGGGTTCTAGGAAATGCAAGCCAAGGTGGTCTTGGAGAAGTTGGAGGGAGGATTCGGAATTTGCTTTACGAGGCATCTATAATTGATTGATAACCCTGACCCAGCGCTTCAAATTTTTCGAACGCGGGAGAATGCACACCCATGAGCTTCGACTTCATCAAGACCGATCAGATCGGCCGGGTGAGTGTGGTCACTCTCAACCGGCCCGAGGTGCTGAACGCCTTAAACCTGAAACTGGTGACAGAGCTGGACAGTTTTTTAACCGAGGCGGAGGCCGATGATAGTATCGGGGCCATGGTGATTACTGGGGCCGGTGAACGGGCCTTTTCGGCCGGTGCCGATATCCACGAGAACCGGGAGCTTTCGGAGGAGGAAAGAGATGAGGGGCAGTCGAAGCGTGCGGTGTTCACCTGGCATATGGCTACCTGTAGCAAGCCCTTGATCGGTGCAATCAACGGCCTGTGTTACGGGGGCGGCACGGTCATGGCCACCAGCCTGGATTTTCTCATAGGATGCGAGAAGTCGAGCTTTCGCTTCCTGGCGGTTAACTACGGCCAGATGAACGCCACTTGGAGTCTGCCCAACTTGGTGGGCTGGCCCAGGGCCAAGGAATTGCTCTACAGCGGGCGCGAAGTGTTCGCCGACGAGGCCTACCACATGGGGCTTATAAATCATCTGGTTCCGTCTGAGGAGTTGATGGATAAAGCGGTTCAAGTGGCGGCCGGCATTTCCCAGAACCAACATCAGGGCGTGGCCAACATCAAACGTATGCTGCTGGAGCACACCGGTCTTCCTTTGGAAGAGCAGTTCCGCAATGAGCACGCTGCCCGCCAGGGAAGGTTCAGGGGACTTTCTGTGGAAGAGGGGTTCAAGGATTTCTTGGACCGCAAAGGCCGAAAACCAGTTGTTTGATACTGGTTTTCGCCTCGCCAAAGCCGTTAACCTGGCCCAGGACAAAACACCGGGGCCAGGTGGCTTTTTCTCTCACTTGAGGCCAAAGAATGGGCACAAGAACGGCCACAGTTTCTGTGGCGCGCCCTTTATCGGCGGTGGCAATTTTGGTTCCGGAGCAGTGAATGAGGCGGCCATCTTGCGGCTAATATTCGATTCCCATGACTTCCGGGAGGACAGGTGGGGCGACGTGCTGTGGCGGGACGTACTGGGGATAAACTTGTAGTAAAGACATCGAGGAGGGTAGGTAAGGGACTGACCTATACCCTCAACTGACTGAACGGTATGGGAATACTGATTGAAAACAATTAGTTTGGTCGAGATGCTGTGGCAAAGGCTTCCAGGTCTGTCGTTTGGGAGATACTTAGAGTCACTGCCTATAAACACGACCCCCAAATTTGACGCCATGGGCCCGATGGGTAGGGCGAGGTCGAATGGATGGCTAACCTGCCGGACATAAATACAGCGATCAAAGATGAGTCGGAAAAGTTTCGAAAACAGCGGGCGACAGCTGCGCGTTCTCCGGGGTTAAATGGCAGATAGCGGGGCAAATCTGCCCCCCATCGGTCGTCGAGGTGATTCGTCCTATACAACCGCTCCCGACGGCTCGGACATCCGCCTGTTGATCGATGAAACCCACCAAGCGACGCAGGCAAGCCTGGTGGAAGTAAGTCTGGCTGCTGGCGCCGTGTCCCAACCTGTGTGGCACCTGACGGTTGAGGAGATATGGTACGTACTGGAAGGCGAAGGGTCAGTGTGGAGATGTCCTCCCGACGGCCATCCTGAGTCCGTCGCTGCCGTGGAGGTGCGTCCAGGAGACGCTCTCGTCATTCCTACCGGTTGGCGTTTCCAGTTCAACGCCGCTGATGGCCACGGGCTGCGTTTCCTGTGCTACACTTGCCCGCCTTGGCCTGGTGACGGCGAGGCGATACTCGCAGCCCAGGGAGGATTGGGGGAATCTACGATCTGAGGCGCCATCATGTTGTGGTCTCGTCGGATCTCCTCTGAGACATGAATTCACCTCGGAGGGTCAGGTTTTCCTACGGTTCGATTGCACTTTTACTGCTCTTGGCGCGCATTACGGGACGTTCGTAAATGGATTTTGGGCACGGATTGTTGACACGGCCGGTGGCCCAAACCTATAATTTTTGCTACGAAATTCGAATAGATTAAAGGCTGTGAAGGGGAGTAGTAGTCTTCCAGCGGGGTGAAGCGAGCCGGGACTAGTGGGAGCCGGCGCCAAGCGCGGAAGCATGAATGGGTCCCGGAGCTGCAGGCCGATCGCAAGCTATTTCTAAGGCTTGGGCTAGGCTGAGACGGATGGGCACCGTTAACGGCCCCCGGCATGGAGACTGCGTAAACTAAAGTCTCCCCGGCCGATTGAGATGCTGGTGACGGTCCGTCCACACGCCGGAACCTGACTGGCAATAAGGGTGGCAACGCGAAAAGAGACTCGTCCCTTTGGGGCGGGTCTCTTTTTGTTAGCCTGAGTTTGGAGGTACAACTATGCGATATCACTGGGGCTATTGGCGAAGCGGCGCCCCGTAATTCTATAAGCGCCCGGAGCAAAGAAAAACAGACCAGCCTGAAGGAGCCGCAAAATGTACTATCCAACGCTAGAGCAAGTAAAGAATACCGCCGGAGAGGGCAACCTGGTCCCGGTCTACCGGTCCATCAATGCTGATTTGGAAACCCCGGTCTCGGCGTACTTGAAAGTGGCCCGCGAGCCTTACTCTTACCTCTTGGAAAGTGTGGAGGGGGGTGAACGGCTGGGCCGCTACAGCTTCATAGGCACTGAACCCTACAAAGTCATCAAGACTGGGCCCGGCCAAGAGGGTGGCGAAGTCGATCCCTTGCTGGGTGTCGAGCAGGAGATGGGCCAATACAAATTGGTTCCGGTCGAGGGGTTGCCGGGTTTTCACGGCGGGGCTGTAGGATACCTGGCTTACGACACCATCCGCTACTTCGAACCCAGGGTGCCCCCAATGCTTGCCGATCCCCAAGGTGTACCTGAATCCGTGTTCATGTTCGGCGAAACGATCCTCGTGTTTGACCACCTCCGCCACGAAATAAAGGTGGTCAGTCACGTTTATCTGGACGGCGACGTTGAGCAATCCTACGGTAACGCGACGGCTAAGATCGACGACATGGTTCAGCGGTTGTCCCAACCTCTGGAGTTGCCGGCGGCACTCCAGTCGTCCACTAATGGGAATACGGTAAACGGGACTGTAGAGTCCAATTTCACTCCCGACCGGTACGCCGACGCCATCGAGAAGTGCGTCGAGTACGTCTACGCTGGGGACGTGATCCAGGTGGTCAATTCCCAGCGGTTTTCGCGGCGCACCGACGCCCACCCATTCCAGGTCTACCGGGCGCTCCGCGGCATCAATCCGTCGCCCTACATGTATTACTTGGACTTGGACGGCTTCCAAATTGTGGGCGCGGCCATCGAAACCGTGGTCAAGGTGGAAAACGGCGTCGCCGCCACTCACCCCATAGCCGGAACTAGACCGAGGGGGATGACGCCTGGAGAGGACGACGCTAATGAGGCCGAGCTCAAAGGCAGCGAGAAGCAAAGGGCCGAGCACATCATGCTGGTGGACTTGGGTCGGAATGACATCGGCCGGGTGAGTGAGCCGGGGACGGTGGAAGTCACGCAGTTGATGGACGTGGAAAAGTTTTCCCACGTGATGCACCTTGTGTCCCATGTGGAGGGCCGGCTGCGGGAGGGCATCACCTCCTACGACGCCCTGCGGTCCTGCTTCCCGGCAGGCACTGTCTCAGGGGCCCCCAAGATCCGGGCTATGGAAATAATTTCCGAGATAGAAGGCGAAAATCGGGGCCCCTACGGCGGCGCTGTTGGCTACTTCAGTTTCTCGGGCAGTATGGATACCGCTTTGGTGCTGCGGACTGGGGTATACAAGGACGGCGTCATGTATGTCCAGGCCGGTGGCGGCATTGTGGCCGACAGCGTTGCTGAAGACGAATACCAGGAGACGCGGCATAAGTCCCGGGCGCTGCTGCGGGCCATCGACGTTGCTGAGGGAAGGGGTATTTAATGCCGTTCCTTGTCGCCGATTGTTTAGGAGGAGGCTAGCCATGCTGAAGTCGTTTTTTCATACAGGGTTTGTGGTCAGGGATATCGAGAAGTCAGTGCAGTTCTACACGGAAGTCCTGGGCATGCGAATGGCTGGCCGCATGGAATTCCATGACGGATTTATTGAGCAGGTCCTGGCGTTCCCCCAAGCCCACATCAAAGGAGGGTTCGTTGACATCGGCGAGGGTCACCAACTCGAGCTGATACAGTACATCTCCCCGGAAAGTGGTCACGGGGCCATGAGCCGGAACGATTTAGGGGCGGCACACCTGGCCTTTTTCGTCGATGATATCGAACGTTTCTACGCAGCGACTTCGGACAAAGGCCTGAAATACAACAATCCACCGTCTTCGCTCTCCGGTGAAGACGGTGGATTGTTGTATAAGGTCTGTTACGCTCAAGACCCAGATGGCAATTGGCTTGAGTTCGTGGAAGCGTTCTAAAGAGGCGAGCCATGATATTGATGATCGATAACTATGACAGCTTCACTTACAACCTCTACCAGTACCTCAGCGAGTTGGGTGCAGAAGTACAGACCTACCGGAACGATAAGATTACGATCGAAGAAATCGAGGCCCTGGCTCCAGACGGCATAATCATTTCCCCGGGACCGTCTACGCCCTTAGAGGCCGGTATATCCAATGACGTGATCCGACATTTCGGGCCAGCCGTTCCAACTCTGGGAGTCTGTCTCGGCCATCAATGCGTCGGGTATGTCTACGGCGCCCGTGTGGACCGCGCCGGCGAAGTCCGCCATGGTAAGACCTCGATGATTTATCACCAAGGAGATGGGCTATTGGCGGGCTTGCCGAATCCCTTCGAGGCCATCCGTTACCATTCGTTGGTGGTCTATCCGGATAGCGTGCCCGACTGTTTGGAAGTGACGGCTTGGACGGACAACGGGATCATAATGGGGTTGCGCCACAAGGAATATCTAGTGGAGGGGGTGCAGTTTCATCCTGAGTCTATCATGACTCCAGATGGCAAACACCTGCTTCAAAACTTCCTGGACCGGGTGGGCCGCGGCGAGGTGGCGGTGTAAACTTTCACTGAATGGTGGAAATACCAACTGCGAGGATGATATGTCTTCCCCAAGAGGTGTGCCGAAACTGGTACCGGGCAATGATTATATTACAAAGATGAAAACGATAGTCGAAAATACGTTTATGGTAATAGGAGCCCTTGACTGTGCCAAACCATAGGAAACTTAAGTTGGCAATCCTCAGTGCGATATGTACTCAAGTTGGTGTTTCACCAAAAGAATTTCTTGATGTACTGCGGGGACGGTAAGAACCAAGTTGGATATTCGTGAAGCTATAGCGGAAGTTGTAGAGGGCCGTTCGCTGAGCATGCTCCAGTCCTCCAATGTCATGCGACAGATGATGCAGGGCGACGCCACTCCGGCCCAATTAGGCGCCTTCCTTACTGCTTTGCGGCTCAAAGGAGAGTCCAATCACGAAATCGCCGGCATGGCTGCGGCGATGCGTGAGTTCTCGCTTAAAGTGCGGGTCGATGGGCCTTTGGTGGACTCGGTCGGCACCGGCGGCGACGGGCAAAACACTTTCAACATTTCTACGGCAGCGGCTTTCGTGGCTGCTGGAGCCGGTCTGAAAGTGGCCAAGCATGGTAACCGGGCTGCCTCCGGGTCCTGCGGTGCGGCCGACGTGCTGGAGGCCTTGGGCGTTCGAATAGAGCTCCCTCCCGAGGGAGTTGAGCGGTGCATCAACGAAGGCGGCATCGGCTTCATGTTTGCACCGGTGTATCATCCTTCTATGCGCTATGCGGGGCCGGCGCGCCGGGAGATCGGTATCCGAACGGCGTTCAACATCTTGGGGCCTCTGACCAATCCGGCGGGAGTCCAGAGCCTGCTCATTGGCGTCGCTTTACCCGAGCTAGGGGAGAAAATGGCCGAGGTCATGCGGTTATTGGACACCCGCCACGCCCTAGTCGTCCACGGCGCCGGTGGACTGGACGAATTGTCGCTGGCGGGGGACAACTCCGTTTGGGAAGTGAAGCAAGGTGAAGTCAGCAGTTGGACGCTGGGGTTCGAAAAATCTGGACTCCCTCGGGCGCCGGTCGATGCCCTCCAGGGTGGTGACAAAGATCAGAACGCCGCCACCATGCGCCGGTTACTCGGAGGCGAAGGAGGCCCTATCTGTGACACTGTCTTGCTTAACAGCGCCGGCGTTCTGATGGCGGCCGACCTGGTTTCAAACGTTAGAGATGGAGTTCAGAAGGCGGTCCAAGCCATAGATAGCGGCGCTGCCCTGGACAAGCTGGACGGGTTGATAGAACTGAGTCAGGTGGGCAACCGAGGGTGAAGCCAGTAGAATTTACCGATCAAGCGTTGCGAAAGATGAATACAACAACGAGATGAGGGTTTGCTCTGGGTAGCGGCAAAATTCTGGATATCCTCGGGTGACCTGAATGCGTTGCGGTCGGTTATCGAGGCCGGTTAATAGAGCAATTGATGCTCGGTGACACTCAATTGTTGCGGGGAGTATATGAGGAAGACAGGGAAATTCCGTTCGTTACCATGTACTCTGCCAAGCGTGAACGACATGCAGGCTAAGTACAGTGCAGACGGGGATATCTTATCCTTACAGGTCCCAAATGTTCCTGTGGACTATTCTGAAGAAACCGATGCGCCAATTACTAGGTTCAACGGACAAGGCAAACTGGTCCAGGTTGAGATGCAAAGCGAAAAAGGGTTTCTACTCAACTCGTTCACCTGTTTGATCAAAGAAGAAGAGATTAGTTTGTCTTGATGGTGCCAAGCATTCTCGATGAAATAGTGGCGGCCAAGAGCCTGGAACTGGCAGCGGAAAAAACGCACCTACCCCAGGCCGAATTAGAGAAGGCCGCCGACAGACAGACGCGGCCGCTCAACCTGTCCGGAGCGTTGCTGGGGGGCGGGGTGCGTCTCATTGCCGAAGTCAAGAAGGCTTCGCCGTCCCGGGGACTGCTGTCGCCAGACTTTGACCCCGTGCGGTTGGCGGAAACATACGTTACCAACGGCGCGGCCGCCGTGTCGTGCCTCACCGACCGTCGTTTTCAAGGAGAAATAGAGCACTTGGCGCAGATTAAGCAGTCCGGTGCGGCTCAGCGTGCCCCAGTGTTGCGTAAAGATTTTATTTTCGACCCTTACCAAGTGTATGAAGCCCGTGCCGCAGGGGCCGACGGAATTTTGTTGATCGTATCGATTCTTCAGCCCGACCAGCTGAGGTCCCTTTTGGAACTTGCACAAGGGTTGTGGATGCAGTGCCTGGTGGAGGTCCACGACGAAAATGAATTGGAGACAAGCTTAAACGCTGGGGCGGAGATTATTGGCATCAACAACCGTGATCTGCATACCTTCGTCACCGATTTAAGTGTCACCGAGCGGCTGGCTCCGCTGGTCCCTCCCGGCAAAGTTGTAGTCAGTGAAAGCGGAATATTCACGCGTGAAGACCTGCGGCAGTTGAACCGCGTTAGGGTAAATGCGGTGTTGGTTGGCGAGGCTCTGGTCACCGCACCTGACGTAGCTGTCAAGGTGAGGGAGCTTAGCGGACAAAAAGTCCCGTACGGTGGCACATGATCAAAGTCAAACTCTGCGGGATACGGACTATAGAAGATGCCTTGGTCGCTGCCGATGCCGGTGCGGATTTCGTTGGCATGGTGTTCGTCCCCGAACGGCACCGCAGAATTGAGACCGAGATCGGGAAGGAAATCTGTGACGGACTTCGCGCGGCTGCAAGACCTCCCAAATCGGTCGGGCTGTTTGCGGATCAGCCCCTGGAAGAAGTAAACCGGATTGTGCAGGAGTGCAGATTGGACTTGGTCCAGCTCTGTGGTGAGGAACCGGTCGAATACACTGTCGGTGTGTCCTGCCGGGTGATCAAAGTGGTCCATATCCCTAATAACGTAGACGATGGCTCCGCTCACGAGCTAGCTACTGTCTTTACTGCATTTAACAACGCTGGCCATCTGGTGACTTTGGATCGTCTGGTGAAGGGAATCCAGGGAGGAACCGGCCGAAAATTCGACTGGGAGGTGGCGGCATCCCTATCCCGGAGGGATCACTCGTTTATCTTGGCCGGGGGACTGACCCCAAATAACGTTGGCCGGGCCGTCAGTTTGGTAAGACCTTGGGGAGTGGACGTTTCTAGCGGGATCGAAACCAGAGGGCAAAAAGACCACCGCAAGATACAAGAATTCATCCGCAATGCCCGGGAAACAGCCGCGGGGCTGGAGGGTTCCGGGTAGCCAGGTTTTTAGAGATCCAGACAGAGACTAGGAGAAATGGCGAAAGAAATGCAGGCGAACCTGCCCGACGCCCGGGGACGTTTCGGAGACTTCGGCGGTAAATTCATCCCCGAGACGTTGATGGCGGCAACAGTCCAGTTGGAAGACGCGTACAAAGAGGCCCGGCAGGACAGCAAGTTTCAGGCCAGGCTCGATCATTTGTTGCGTAACTATGCCGGGCGTCCGACTACGACCTATTTTGCGGAGCACCTGACGCAGGAGTTGGGCGGGGCGAAAATCTATCTGAAGCGGGAAGACTTGGCCCACACCGGGGCCCACAAGATAAATAATGCGCTGGGCCAGGCGCTGTTGGCCCAGCACATGGGCAAACAACGGATTATCGCTGAAACTGGGGCTGGTCAACACGGTGTGGCTACGGCTACGGCCTGCGCCATGTTGGGGTTGCAGTGCATCGTTTACATGGGTGAAGAGGATATCCAACGTCAGTCCCTGAATGTCTTTCGCATGCGATTGTTGCAGGCGGAAGTAATTCCGGTGAAGTCGGGCACCCAGACGTTGAAAGACGCGATCAACGAAGCAATCCGGGACTGGGTGACTAACGTCGAGACCACCCATTACCTCATTGGTAGCGTCGTCGGTCCCCACCCCTATCCGGCGATGGTGCGGGACTTCCAGTGCGTGATCGGACGAGAGGCCCGCGAGCAGGTACTGGTGGCCGAAGGTCGGCTGCCCGACTACGTCTTGGCCTGTGTCGGCGGCGGCAGCAACGCCATAGGTACTTTCTACCCCTTCATTCCGGACGAAGACGTTAGGCTAATTGGACTAGAGGCCGGTGGTAGCGGACTGGCCAGCGGTAAGCACTCCGCCACCCTGACTGCAGGGCGCCCCGGTGTGTTGCACGGTGCCATGTCATATTTGCTGCAAGACCAAGACGGTCAGGTGCAGGCGACCCACAGCATCTCCGCCGGACTGGACTACCCCGGAGTGGGACCGGAGCACAGCTACTTAAAACAGTCGGGCCGGGCCGAGTATCAGGAGGTCACGGACGACCAGGCGTTGGAGGGCTTTCATCTACTGTGCCGGACCGAGGGGATTATCCCGGCGTTGGAGTCGTCCCATGCGGTCTACGCCGCCGCTGAACTTGCCCGCAGTCTGGCGGTGGATAAAATCGTGCTGGTCTGCCTCAGTGGCCGTGGCGACAAGGACATCAATATAGTTGCTCAGTCCTCAGGGATTTGCCTTTAGCCCCACCTGACCGCAATTCTGGTTTCCGGGCACGGTCCGAAGCGAACGCTGTGCTGTAATTCGGGCCGTTGGCTCCGGACCAAGCCCACAAGCCGATAAACTCCCACCTGCAATTTTAGTTGATTTCAGTAGGTCCTTTGGCATCAAATACGATCGGCGTGACGAAACGTTGCCCGATAATCGGAGGTCAGGCGTGACCGGTTCGTACAACCAGGAATTGCAGCCTCCCCAGAGAGTCCTGCTAGGCGCGGGGCCCAGTTCAGTCAATCCAAGAGTGCTTCAGGCCATGACTGCGCCCATCGTAGGGCATCTGGACCCCTTCTTCTTCCAGGTCATGGATGATGTCGGGGTAATGTTGCGCCAAGTATTTCACACAGAAAACCCGATGACCTTGCCGATTTCATCCACGGGCACCGGAGCCATGGAAACCGCCTGTGTCAATATCCTGGAACCTGAGGATACCATCGTCATCTGCCGCAACGGGTATTTCGGGCACCGATTGGCCGACATCGCGGAGCGGAGCGGCGCCAAGGTCCATGTGGTGGACGGACAGTGGGGTAAACCTGTGGACATTCAGGCGTTGGCCGACGAACTAGCTAGGCACCCTCGTGTTAAAGCGGTGGGCATAGTTCATGCGGAGACGTCCACCGGTGTGTTAACACCCCTGCCCGAAATTATCGAGTTGGTCCACCGCCACGGTGCATTGGCCATTGTTGACGCTGTTACCTCTCTGGGCGGTCATGAAGTGCAGATGGATGAATGGGGTATCGACGTCTGTTACAGCGCGACCCAGAAGTGCTTGGGAGCACCGCCGGGACTTGCCCCTTTGAGTCTCAGCGGCGCGGCAATGGAGGCGGTCAATACACGGGAGAGCAAGGTCCAGAGCTTCTACTTCAACCTAAAGGATTTGGAAAGCTACTGGAACCAGACCAGGGCCTACCATCACACTACGCCTATTTCCATGACTTATGCCTTGCGGGAGGCGCTGCGCATGTTGATGGAGGAGGGGATCGAGAATCGAATCCAACGGCACGCTCGGGTGGCGGCGGCGTTACGGGCTGGCCTGGAAGCACTTAATCTTGGATTGGTGGCAGATCCGCAATATCAACTCAACCCGTTGACCGCAGTTATCATTCCCGACGGAGTAGATGACGCTGCGGTTAGGCGCAGTCTCCTGGATGACTACGACATTGAGATCGGCGGCGGGCTAGGAGAATTATCTGGCAAGGTCTGGCGGATCGGCCTCATGGGAGAATCGGCCAAAGACACCAACGTTTTCGCGGTTGTGTCGGCCCTGGAAAAGATTCTTTACAAAAACGGTTACCAGGTAGATTTGGGCGCCGGCGTGGCGGCGACCCAAAGGTCCATCGCTTCTTCTAATACGTCCTCCTACTGAGTGTGATGGGCGAACCGATCTAAGTAAGACCCATGGTTGCTAGTGACGAGGCCGGTTGGAAACAGATGGGTAATTCTCTCTTGGCTGCCAAACACTGCGAGTCGGTCTAGGAGATTTCCGCGTTTTTACGGTGTCGCTGGTAGGCGTCCTAGGAAGTCTGCGTGGCTTCCGATAGCTTGGGACGGGCTTTCGGCTTTGTCGGGCCCTTGATTCGCCCTTACTCCGAGCGATGTTGCTCTGGAAGTGTGGCCTACGGCGAGAGTTTATTCGTGGAAGAAGATGTGGGCAGTAGTGGAGTTGACGCGGTGCTGGTCAAAGAGTCTGAGGCGTGGGGGCGCGGCAGGGGTTGCACGGAAACGTGCGAAGCTATCTTGTTCGATGGCCTTGCTAGCACTGCTTTTGAAAGATCGGTAGGCTTTTATGAGGTCAATCGCATCATCTGCTTTCGAAAGGTTTGTGACAGCTGGGCATCCGTTGGCGTCTACCCGTGCCCCTCTTCTAGCCGATAGGCCTCGTCTAAGATATCCACCACGTGACGCACCTTCCCTCCAGGCACTTTGCCCCCTTGGGACTCTTGCGCTTTTAGCCCATGCTCAATCTGCAACATGCAGCCGGGGTTGGCGGTAACGACTTCATCCGCGCCGGTTTCAAGGATGCTCTCCATTTTTCTTCGCAACAGACGCCCCGACAGTTCGGGCTGAATAGCGGAGTAGATCCCCGCCCCGCCACAGCAGAGGCTGGCGTTCTCCATCTCTACGAGCTTTAGCCCCGGGATTGACTCCAGCACTGCCCGAGGTGCGCGGGTGATGCGTTGTGCGTGGGCCAGATGACAGGGGTCTTGGTAGGTGATCTTTCGAGAAAGCTGCTTGGTGGGCGCCCGGAAGGGCAGATCGACCAACAACTCAGTGACGTCCACTGTGAGGTTGCTAAACAGCAGTGCTTTTTCGCAGTAGTCCGGGTCGTTCTTCAACAGGTCATGATACTCTTTCATCGCTGAACCGCAGCCCGCGGATGAGGTTACGATCTTGTCTACCCCAGCAGCCATTAAGGCATCGATGTTACGTCGCGCCATCTGCCTGGCGCCGTCCAAGTCGCCGGCGTGCATATTCAGAGCGCCGCAGCATCCCTGTCCTTTTGGCACGGCTACGTCGCAGCCGTTGCGGGTAAGCACCCGTACGGTGGCTTCCATGGTCGGGCCTTGCATCAGCGGCATGACGCATCCCGACAGTAGGGCAACCGTCACCTTTTTGGGACTGTCGGCCCGATGCACGGAAGCTGACGGCCCAAAGAACCGCCCCGTCATCGGTGGGAGTTGGCTTTCGAATTGAGCCAGATTCCCCGGCATCAAGTGCAGGAGGCGGGAGAAACGGAGCAGCGATTGGAGCCCGGAACGCTGATAGGCCCAGATCAAGCGGGCGCCCGACCGCAGCCGGCCTGGATATGGCAGCGCAGCCCGGAGGAAAAGATGGCTGATGCGGCGCAGTCCTGCCGATTGCCGGTTGTGAGCGCGCACTTGGGCCCTGGTGTGCTCCATCATCCGGCCATAGGGCACCCCCGATGGACATACGGCCTCACAGGCGCGGCATTGTAGGCAAGCTTCCCAGTGGGAAACAATTCGGGGAGTTATTTCGACTCGGCCTTCGTTGACCGCTTTCATCAAAGCGATGCGGCCGCGCGGGGACTCCATCTCCAACCGTGTCTCGACGTAGGTTGGACAAGAACTGAGGCAGAGGCCGCAGTGGACGCAACGGTACATGTCTGCTTCTGCCGGGGCGTCCGCGCCATCAAATCCGGCCAGCACTGAGGCAGCCAGCGGCTCAGCCGCTAGAGCGACGTCTGAGAAAGGGCTGGTGGAGTCGTCTGTTGCCATTAGAGCCTTCCTAAGAACCGGCCAGGGTTCAATATTCGGCTGGGGTCGAACTTTGATTTGATCCGGCGCATTATCTCCATGCCCCCAGGTTCCTCTCCCCACACGTCGATGTTGCCTTTGATATCCACTGGGCAGTGTTCCCCCACGGCGGTCCCGCCATGGGCCGCCGCCGCTCGCATCACCGCGACTATTGCATCAAGGTAGGCCTGGACGTTGAGCCCGACGCCCCCCCAGAAGGTTCTAACACTG
>CAZYBD010000033.1:0-7774 GCA_964645515.1 uncultured Dehalococcoidia bacterium
AGACCGAACGCAGCAAAGAAATCATCGACATCAACGTTGCTGGCACCGCCAACCTGCTGGAGTTGGCCCGCTCCGCCAAAGTGGCAAGGTTCGTTTACGTAAGTTCTGGGTCGGCCTACGGGACCGCTGCTCCGCCGGACCAAACACTTAGCGAAAATACACCTCCAGTACCCCAGAACCTTTACGGAATCACCAAGTTCGTCAGTGAGATGCTAACCCGCCGGTACGGTGCGCTGCACCAGTATCCACCGTCAGCGTTCGCCTCAGCACTCCCTACGGGCCCATGGAGCGCGTCACGGGGCACCGGGCCATCATGTCGGTGGTCTACGACTGGACGCGTCAGGCGGCGTGCTGTGAGGACGTCCAGGCCCGTGACCTATGCCAAGGACGAGACTACACGTACGTGGCAGACATCGCCGACGGCATTCGCACCATCTTGGGCGCGCCAAATCTTCCCCATGACCTATACAACCTACCTAACGGCGTTTGGTTCACTTTCAGGCAGATTCTAGAAGTGCTGCAAGAAGTATCGCCCGGCATCAGGGTAGTCGAACTACCGCTATCCGAACCAGGCGGCCAACAGGGAGCGCCACTTCGGGGGCCACTCTCGGGCCATCGCATTTTTGCCGACCTGCATTGTTTGCCTAAATACGACCTCCGACCCGGCCTTACCGAATATCTGCAATGGCGGCGCGATTCCGGTTTCCATGACTGCTTTGTAACCGAGATTGACGCCAACTTCGTCACCCATCTAAAATGCGCTAACAAACACAATTGCGCTCAGACGAACGGGACGCGTGCGCCTTTCGGCCAGGAGTTTAAATATGCCAGACAGTAATATCGGACTGATGTCTCACCTGATGCGGCGAGCAGCTTTTGGCGCTGGCCGGGACGAACTCGACGCCTATGCCGCAAGGGGTTATGAGGCTACCGTCGAGGATCTACTCCATCCCGGCGAAGAACAAAGAATAAGCGATTTCCTCATCCGGCGATTTCATCCCGAAATCTCGGGGATGATGGGCGCCCTGGCTCAGGGTGAAAACTGGCTCTATCGCATGGCAACCACTTCGTCTCCATTGCAAGAGAAGATGACGCTTTTTTGGCACGGCATTTTCCCCACTGGATACGCCAAAGTCACCCACGGAAAGGCGCTGTCGGATCAGACTAGAATGTTCCGCCGCCACGCCATGGGCAGTTTCCGAACTCTACTCGTGGATCTGGCCAAAGACCCGGCCATGATCATCTGGCTGGACAACCAAGACAACCACAAGGAAGCCATTAACGAGAACTTCGGCAGGGAACTTCTCGAGCTATTCTCCATGGGCGTGGGCAACTACACCGAGGACGACGTCAAGGAGTGCGCCCGGGCATTCACCGGTTGGACCATCGCCAACCGGAACTACATGGAGCTGCGTTCCCAGCGGGACTCGGACTGGCCCTACGGCCGTATTTCCTGGCACTTCGAATTCGACCCGGAAGACCATGACGACGGAGAAAAACAGTTCCTGGGTGAACAGGGCCGTTTCAACGGCGAGGACATTGTAGACATAATTTGCCGACAGCCAGCGACAGCGCGGTTCATCGCCAGACACATGTACAGCTTCTTCGTCGCCGACGAACCACCGGTGCCGGAGTGGCCCTACACACCGCCAGCCGATCCTCAAGCGATCGAGCAACTGTCGCAGGCCTACTTCGACAACGACTACGACATTTCTGCCATGTTGCGGGTTTTGTTCAACTCCGATTTCTTCAAATCGCAAGATTCTTGGTACACGAAGGTGAAAGGCCCCGTTGAACTCGTCGCCGGGGTGCTTCGCTTGACGGGAGAGTTCGACCGGGCCCGCTATGAAATTCTGGAACGCTACAACCAGGCGTCTTTCATGGGGCAGTTCCTCAACAACCCGCCCAGCGTTGAGGGATGGCACCAAGGCACCGACTGGCTGGACAGCGGCACCCTGGTGGAGCGCATTAACTTCGCCAGCCAGCAGATAGGAGACGCCAGCAAACCAGGGATACGGGCAATGATCGCCAGAATCGGATCCGATGCTGGCGATGCAAGCTCACCGGAAAATCTAGTCGACGCCTGCCTTGACCAAGTTGGAGCCCTCTCGGTGGACGTGGAAACGCGGAAAGTGCTAGTGGCGTTCGCCGCAAAATGCGGCAGCTCCGATGCAGACCCGGCAACCGCCCGTCAACACATAGCGGACGTATTGCAAATGGTGGCTTCCACCCAGGAATTCCAGCGGTCTTAGGACCGGTCATAAGGGTGAAATCTGGGGGCTGAGAGCGAAAAGTGAGCACAAAAATTACTGCAGTAAATCCACACTTCCTCGAATACGACCGCACCATGGGTATGACGGTCATGGAAGGGCGAGGCTTCTATTACCCTGTAGATGCCGCCGTCGGCAAGAACGACCGGCTGTATGTCATCAGCCGGAGCAAAGACGAGTCGACGAGGGGTATCCGGGTAACCATGTGCGATGTAGATAGCGGATATTTCGGCAACTTTGGCAGTTTCGGCAGAGACGCCGGGCAATTCGTTTGGCCGTGCGGTGGCGCTGTTGACGGCCAGGGCCGGGTTTTCATCAGTGACGAAAAACTCCACCGCATCACCATGCACGACGACTCTGGCGCCTATGTCTCCCATTGGGGGACTACAGGTTCCGGCGATGGAGAGTTGGATACTCCGTCGGGCTTGGCCTTCGACGCGGAAAATAACCTATACGTGTCGGACACCTACAACAACCGGGTACAGAAGTTCACGGCCGAAGGCCGCTTTCTTTCCGGCTTTGGCGCCGAGGGTGAACTCAATCTGCCTTGGGGTCTGACCGTAGGTAGCGACGGCAATGTATATGTTGCCGATTGGGGCAACGACCGCATCAAGAAATTCTCTCCCCAAGGAGACCTCCTGGGAAGTTACGGGGCCTCCGGGGACGGCGACGGGGAGTTCCAACGTCCGTCGTCGGTTGCTGTTGACGGCGACGGGTACATGTATGTAGCGGACTGGGGTAACGAAAGAATTCAGGTGCTAGACCCCCAAGGGGACTTCGTAATGAAGTCGAGAGGGCAGGCCACTCTGTCCGAGTGGGCCGAGAATTTCCTCAGTATCAACGTGGAGGAGGCCACTGCCCGGGCTACCGCTAACCTGGACTCCGAAATAGACTTTTTCGTGACCACCCCCCATGAAGAATCCTCCCACATCGAAAAATATTTCTGGTCACCGGTCTCCGTGAAGCTAGACAGCCAGGGCTTGCTTTATGTAACAGAGACTAACCGTCACAGAATTCAGGTCTTCAAGCGCAGCGATAAGTATTCGGGTTAGGGCCTACCTAGGCGACGAAAGGTAAGGAGCAGGACGATGGTTTCAAATAAAAAAGAACGGTCGTTGGTGGTAATCGAGCTTGCGGGCGGTAACGACGCCCTGAATACTGTGATTCCGTACAACAACGGTCTCTACTACGATCTACGACCCGGCATCGCCATTCCTCAAGAAGACGTTCTTCGGATAGACGGCGAGTTGGGATTCAATCCCAACATGTCGCCGGTAAAAGACCTATGGGACCAAGGTAAGCTGGCCGTCATCAATGGCATCGGCTATCCGGCTCCCAACCGTTCCCACTTCCGGTCCAGAGATATTTGGTACACGGCCGAGCCTGAATCGATTGGCACACAAGGCTGGTTGGGAGCGGCCCTCAGAGACTTGGACCCCACCGCGGAAAACGTTTTAACCGGGATCAATATTGGCCGGGGGTTGCCCCGCGCGTTGGTCTGCAAGGAAGTCCCAGTGGCCTCAGTGGGCGACTTGGAGACCTACGGCCTTCTTCCCGACATGAGCGACGAATCAGTAAGACTAAATGCCTTGGACGCGCTCGGCCGCTTGTACGGGCCGGCCGGGGGCAAGGATGTCGTGGCCCAAGTGTTGAGCCAGAACGGCTCCCAAGCGTTGGTGGGAGCCGATATTCTTAGAACCGCTCCGGAGAAGTACTCCTCGACCATCGAGTACGCCGACAACCCGATAGCACAAGGCCTTAAAAGTGTCGCGCAGGTGATGTGCGCCGGCTTGGGCACCAGAATTTTTTACGCCCAGCACGGCAGTTTCGACACCCATAGCAACGAGTTGTTGGCGCAAGCCTAGCTGTGGCAGGACGTCTCGAGAGCGACCAGCGATCTGGCGGCGGACCTTGAGGAACACAGGCTAATGGACAACACCCTAATTCTGATATGGTCGGAGTTTGGCCGGAGGATCCACGACAACGGCACCGGCTGCGACCACGGCTCCGGTGGCGTTGCTTTCGTCCTAGGTGGGTCAGTCCAGGGAGGCCTCTACGGTAGTTTTCCTTCGTTGGAAGAAAAAGACCAAGTGGAGGGCGACCTCGCCTTCAACAACGACTTCCGGTCCACCTACGCGACAATCTTAGATAAGTGGTTGGGACTGGACCCCGACCCCATCGTCAACGGTCAGTTTGAACAGTTCAACTTTATAACCAACTAATTTCCAAGCTAGACAACTACTGTCGCTGAAACACGTAGGGGCGGGTTAAAACCCGCCCCTACGTGTTTCACTCCCATCGCCAGGTGAAATCTAACGTGCCACTAGCTCAACGGGACGAGAGCCCGGCTGACGCTCGTAAGGACTGTACAACCCCAACTCATCAGAAATGTCGCGCATAGCCGGTAAGACCTCCTCTCCCAAGAGCCTGATGCTGGTCATCCGATCTTCATGGCTGACGGGACCGAAATGATGCCACAACGCGAACACGCCAGGCCGTATCGTCTCCAGAATATGTCGGATCTTGGGGATAACGGTTTCGGGGGTCCCCACGATCAATTGGCCATTATCTTGCTCAGTTTGGTACCCACTATAGATCTGCTTGCGATTGGCTTCGATCCCCTCAGGCGTATCCACAGGTTGGAGGGCCGATGTCCCTTGCACTCCCGCTGGTCCGTTGGTGTCGCCGGCGTTTGGGTCGGCAAAGACTCTAGCCAGGCGACGGGTCGCTGCCTTCGAATTATAACCGGGTGGGAACATCCATTCCGGCCTAGCAAAGGCTGAGATACCGCCGCCATAGAAGAATGACTTCCCGAGTTCCTGGGCTTTTTCCTCGGTTTCTGCCACTACTACACGTTGGAGATAACCGAAATTTTCCGGGCCAAACTCGTAACCCTCTTCAGCAGCGGTATCTTTGTAGAGTTTAATCATTTCCAGCGTCGGCTCTAAGAAAGTAGCCAATGCTAGATACGGATATCGGTGCCTAGCGCACCAGACCACTGTTTCCGGGCTCACCAGCCCGGGAATCCACATCTGCGGGTAGGGCTTTTGCACGGGCAGAACCCACGGGTTCACGTGGCGATATTGGTAATGTTTACCTTCGTGTCGGAAGGGACCTGGAGTCGTCCAAGTTTTAATAACAAAGTCGTGAGCCTCTTCAAAGAGCTCTCGGTTGTAGGCAGGGTTAGCGTTGTTATATATCGACTCGCTGCCAGCCCCACGTACCCACCCGGAGACCAAGCGGCCACCAGATATCATGTCGATCATAGCAAGTTCTTCGGCCAGTCTAAGAGGGTCGGCAACCGGCAGGGGATTGCCCAACAGTGCAATCTTTAGACGATCCGTTACGCGAGCTAAGACGGCAGCTTCAATATTCATTACCGAGCCCCCACAGAAGGGAGTCCCATGGTGCTCGTTCAACATTACGCCGTCGAATCCCATTTTCTCCGCATAGATTGCTTCATCGAAATAGTGGTTGTACAACTGCCCGCCGATTTCCGGATTAAGATTCTCGTTGGAAACACCGAAAAAACTGGCGTTCTTGATGATTTCGTCTTCGGGGACCTCATAGTAGGGCCGTTCGGTGAACATCATGATATGCATGGTTATTTCTCCTACCTATCAGCCTAAGCCAAGAAATCTTGAACTCGCCCGACAAACTGATCGGTTTTTTCGATCTCGGGCCGGTGGCCGCAATCGTCGAATACGGCCAGTTCCGAACCTGCTATGGAGCGATTGAAGAGGTTCCCAGCGCTCACTGGAACAATTTGGTCTTCTCTACCCCAGATTAGGAGGGTGGGCAAACCCCGTATTCCCTCCAACAGTGGCCCCAGGCTAGCATTATGCATGTACGGTTTCCAGGCTAACCGGGCAGTCTCAGCGCGAGCGTCTTCCCAGGACTCATATTGCTCGGGAGTAGTTTCACCACCGTAGAGAGACGCAAATTCCGGAGCCTTCTCAGCGTCGTGCACGCTAGCATCCAAGTAAGCGCGTGCGGTTACGACGAACATGTCTTTGATCTCTCCCTCCGCGGGCCTAATCCCTGTCGGAGCGACCAAGATCATACTATTGAATTGGTCGGCGCAGGCAGCCGCCATCTCCGCAGCTATCCAGCCACCGAGGGAAAACCCGATCACATCAACCGGATCTAGGGCCATTTCGCCAAGCATGCGAGAGTAAAAGCCCGCCAAGTCTCGCACACCGGTTACCCAATCCGCTCTCGGCAGAACGCCGAATCCGGGATGGATTGGAATGTTGAGCAAGTGAGTCTCGGCCAAGGCTGCGTGCCAAGACAACCATCCCGGGTGACCTAGCTCTTCATGTAACACGAGCAGTGGTCTACCAGAGCCCCCTCGGATCATGGTCAGAGCTGTTCCTCCGACGTGTACAGTGCCTTCGGTATGTCCATTTGAGGACCCAGTCATTAAATGGATGACCTCCTGTGATGGGTGGATCATAGCTAGATCCCGGTTGTCCCACCAGAAATCGGTGCCCTATTCTTGAGCCAAACCCTGCGTCTGTCAAGTTTGGGCGGTATGAGGGGCACGACATCCCACAATCGGAATACACCCCAGTTCTCACCTCTACATCCCACGCCCCTCCAGCAGTCGCTCCGGGCCAATTCGACTATTCCGGCCCTAACGAGAACCTTTATGGCTAAACTGTGTGGTCAAGCAGATTCACCCGCATGAGGGAGGAATAACCTTAGGAATTGCAGCGGGCTATTTTGGTGGTTGGATCGATGGCTTCATCATGCGTTTGGTGGACGTATCTCTATCGATACCCATCATTCTTATGGCCCTTGTCTTAGTGGCAACCCTGGGAGCCAGCTTCAACACCATAATATCTGTTCTGGTTATCTTCCTTTGGGCCCAGTACGCTCGTCAGTCTAGAGCCGAAACACTTACCATACGAGTGCAAGATTTCATCGGGCGTGCCAGAGTGGCGGGTGCTTCAGACATACGCATCATGTTGAGGCATGTTTTCCCCAACGTCTTCAATAGCCTAGTGGTGTTGGCTACTCTCCAGGTTGGATTTGTAATTATCCTAGAGTCGACCCTCAGCTTCTTGGGAGCAGGTATTCCTCGACCTAACCCGGCCTGGGGTCTTATGGTGGCCGACGGTCGAGAATTACTCATCGTCGCTTGGTGGGTAGCGTTGTTCCCCGGCATTGCCATCTTATTAGTGGTCATGTCCATGAACCTATTGGGAGACTGGTTGCGCGACCGACTGGACCCAAACAACGGCAGGTCTAGCGAGACTGCAGGCCATCCGCCAACCGTTTTCCGAGAATGTTGTCGGCAACCTCAACTTGGGACGAACGGACAGAGGGCCAAGTTGCCCTCTCATAAATCCGGGAAATTGGCAGGAGCGGCAGGATTCGAACCCGCGACCACTGGTTTTGGAGACCAGCGCTCTGGCCAGACTGAGCTACGCTCCTGCGGTTCTTGGTGTGGTACCCCTGGAGGGACTCGAACCCCCGACGCGCGACTTAGGACGCCGCCG
>CAZYBD010000034.1:0-3533 GCA_964645515.1 uncultured Dehalococcoidia bacterium
GCCCTCCGCCTTCTGCACTCGCCGCCACTCGCCGCCAGGCAAGTCGTGTAGGACCTCCGGTTCAGTCGCCTTCAAGTACTCCAAGTCATAGACTATGATGTCGGCTGCAACGCCCTCTCGAATGGAGCCCCGGTCCTGGAACCCGCCCATGAACGCTGGCAGATAGCTCAACTTATAGTGGGCATCTTCCAATGATAACAGTTGCTCGTCACGGACCAGCCAAGTCAGCATGTTGGTGGCGAAGCTTCCGGCAGTGGAAAATTTCACGTGTGCCCCGCCGGCGGAAATACCTGCCACACAATATGGGGAGTCTACCACTTCCATTATGAGTTCTGGGTTCGATCTTCCTCGGTACGCAATAAACTCGGTCTGCAGGTCGTCTCCAACGGCCAGGTCCAAGATAGCGTCGACGACGTGCTTGTTGTCCATGTCTGCAATTTGTCCCACGGTCAAGCCAGTGTATTTCTCGAATTTCAGATCGGAAACTTCTCCAACCACCAGGTTGGGATATGAGCCGGGAAGAATGCCACGCGGCAGAACGTCTTGATCAAATTCGTCTTTTAGTATCTGCCGGAACTCCGGGTTTTGCATGGCAGCGATGCGCTCTTCGTGACTCCCGACTGTAACGTTCCGCCAGCCTTGAGTTGCATCAAACAGGTTCCAGTCCTCGAAGGTCAACTCATGGATGGCGTCGTAGGTCTGGCCCTGACCGTTCATTCGGAGTCCCTTTTTAGCGCATTCCTCCAACCAGCGGAGGCGGCCCCGGTGCTGCTCGGGATTGGTGTCGTCCGTTGTGACTGTTTGATAGAGAATAGGCCGCTTGGCGACCTCGGCAACCTTTTCAAAGAACTTCATGGTCTCGGAATCCATCGGGTAGCCTTCTTCGCCGGTCTCCTGGTAGGCCAGTTCGATGAACCCTTCGTCGCGGTCGGCGAGGATCTGGGCGAAGGTCAGGACTTCCTCTTGAGTCATCAGGTCGGTGACCATAGGCGTACCGTCGAAGTCCCGCTGCACCGAGTTGGGACCCAATACTTGCGCCGACCAACCGCAGGCGCCTTTGTCCATGCCCTCATTGACTAAAGCCACCATCTTGTCCATTTCTTCCTTGGTGGGGCGGCGCTTTTTGGCTTCGTCCCAACCCATCACCCAGGTGTAGAGAGGGGTGAGCGGGACGTAGGTGAGGCAGTTAACGCCTTTTGGAGTTCGGTCCAAGCTGTCCATGAATTCGGGGAAGGTGGTCCAGTCCCATTTAGGGGCCAGCCCCTCTTGCATGCAGGCCAATGGAATCGCCTCGTTACGAGTCATGCTTTGCATGGCCCGGTCACGGTCTTCAACACGCGAAGGCGCGAACCCGAAGCCGCAGTTTCCGATGGCGACCGAAGTTACTCCGTGCCAACCGGACATAGTGCAGTACGGGTCCCAAAAATACTGGGCGTCGAAATGAGTGTGGAGATCTATGAAGCCCGGGGCAACTATCAGACCACTAGCGTCCAGGACCTTGTCAGCGGAAGCTGTTTTCAAGCCGCCGATTTTGGCGACTTTACCGTCCTTAATAGCCAGGTCGCTCTGGTAACGAGGGGTGCGAGTTCCATCGACTATGGTGCCATTTTTAATAATCAGATCGTAGTCTGCCATCAATCATTACCTCTCTCGGCTGTCTTCGAAGATTTCGCTTCAAGATTCCATAGAGTCGAAGCTATTATATGCGTTTTCACCACAGACGTAAAACCTTGCCTAGAGGGTAAAATCGGCTGGGTAATTGGTCTCCAGCTAATTTTATCTCTGCATTGCTAAAGAGGGCCTGGACGATTAAATAAGTCCGAATTCAGTGCTATCAGCCTTATACTACAATGGCTTCTAGTCCACGGGGCCGCCCAAGGGGGCGGTGGGACTTTCGCAGGGCAAGAGCGCACCGTAGCCGGGCTGCTGCTCAAGCCTCCCCTGGTTCAAGAGCACCTGGCCTCGCAGTAATGTCATCCAAGGCCGGCCCGTGATCTGCCAACCTTCAAACAGTGTGTAGCCGGCATTGCTGTGGTGGCTTTTGGCTGAAATAACATGGTCCTCCCCTGGATCCAATATGAACAGGTCGGCATCGGAACCCACTTGAATTACACCTTTTCTAGGGTAAAGGCCGAAGATGCGCGCCGGGTTCTCTGACATAACGCGGGCCAGCCACCAGATGGGCATGCACCGTTTGACCACGCCCTCGCTATACATCAGGGGAGCAAGCGTCTCGACTCCAGGCGAGCCGAATGGTACGGAAGAGCCGTCTGGAGCAACAAAGATATTGTCCCAACCTGGCTTCTTGAGTTCCTGAGGATGGGGGGCGTGGTCGCTGGCCACTATGGAGATGTGCCCCTGCCTCAGACCGCTCCAAAGCGCGTCGCGGTCGGGCCCCTCTTCTGGTCGAAGTGGGGGCCCGATCTTGGCCAGAGGCCCGAATTTGGCCATCTCTGCGTCGGACAGCAGGAGATATTGAGGACAAGTCTCGGTCCAGATTCGTTGCCCTTGGGCCTGGGCTTGTTTGATACGCTCCAGTCCCAATTGGGTGCTCAGGTGAACGACGTAGGTGGGACATTTGGTGGCCGCGCCCATCTTTATGGCCCGGTTGACGGCTTCCTCTTCGGCCCAGTCGGGACAGGCGGTGGGGAAGTTCTCGGGATGAGTGTGACCTTCGGCAATTAACTTGTTTTCCAGGTACTCGATGATGTTGCCGCTCTCGCAATGCAACTGAAGCACGCCTCCACCCTGGGCCACCAAGTCCATGGCGTTACAGATGTAGTCGTCGTCGCACATGCGGCCGGGACGTTTCTTGTAGGTCATGAACATCTTGAACGACTTGAACCCCATGTCCATCACGGGAGGAAGGGATCTGAGAATGCCGGGCCGGTTTTGCAATATGAAGTGGAATCCAAAATCCACTAGGGCCGACGCTTCGACTTCCTCGCGGATCCGTTGTGCCGCCGCAACTAGGGTCTCGTCGCCTTCCAAGTCGTAGTTGCCAAAGGGTACCAGCGTGGTGAGACCGGCGTGGGCGGCGGCCAAGGCGCCTAGTGCATAGTCGTCGTGACCGTCCATGTGCACGTGCGAGTCGATCAGTCCTGGCAGGATGAACTTGCCTTCGGCGTCGATGTAGCGGTCCGCTCTCGGAAGCAGTTCTTCCGGGGCCACCGCCGCGATCTTTTCGCCCTTGATAGCCACCGCCGCGTCCAGCACCTGGGACGAAGTAACCACCTTGCCGCCGCGTACAATAGTGTCGACTCTAGCCTCGGCCATAATGCTCCTCCCGCTTGAGCCTTAAGTGTCAAAATTTGGCAAATATTTGGGAATTACGCTTAAATCGCTGGGAGTGTAATGGGGGGTCAGGGCACTGTCAACGGATGCTTTCGCGATCCAATCGGGCGCCGTTGACAGCCCCGAAAGGCTGTTCTACACTCGGCAACGATTCAGATCCTGAGTCCGGGCCTAACCAAAGCACAAGGGGAAACGATGCAGCTTCAGGACAAGATCGCGGTGGTCACCGGCGCTGGCCG
>CAZYBD010000035.1:0-13344 GCA_964645515.1 uncultured Dehalococcoidia bacterium
ATGAGTGTCAGCATTTCTGCCGCTACCCGTTCGGCTCGACTTAGATGCCTAAAAACAACGTAGTGGTCTTGCCATTGCACTTTCCTGACCGGCCTCCAAATCGAGGGCCTCCTACCGCCAGCTGATCTCGCCGTCAGATCCCGGTTCTAACCGAGTCGGACCCCGGCGACGAACCCCCTAGCAGACCCCACAGTTGTTGATACTATCGAAGGAATCCATCCATTTTATCGACCCATAGCATGTATGGATGGGCTCTACCAACTTCGGTCCGACGCACATGACGATTACCATGATAGTGATTATAGGCGTCTAAATCGTCGTGGAGTTCTGCATAGGTTTATCACGAAAAAGGTTCTCCAAGCCGCGTGCCTAAGCCGCCGGGCTAGGGGATACTAACGCCTCGAAAGTTCATCGTTTATGGCAGGCACGGAAGGCGCAGCCGACGGTGATTGAGCAACCATATCTCATTATCTTCCTTTCCGTGCGGTCGGGCGAGGAAATTTCAGACTGGGTTCCCAAGTCTCCCAAGCGTTCAGGGAGGGAGCTCCGCCGGATAAGATCTTGTCCTCCGATGAAACACTACGGGTCCGGAAAATCTTACAGTTCGAGGTTAGACCGGGCGAGAAGCGTAAGGACGCCGCTGTCCCTGAACAAGGCAAGCCGGAGAAGGTATTAACCGACGCTAGGGATTTGGGTATCAGCGCTCTACGAGACGAACGAATCGGCGCTTGCCTACTTTGAGAACATCCCCAGGCTCTACCGGAACAGCAGGATTTTCCACGGAAATGGATTCCGTTCCTCCCGCCAGCCGCACCAGCTCAACGGCGCCCTGGCCCAACAGGCGTTTGGCCTCGGCATTGCTAGAAGCCAGACCTGCCGCCACCATCAGCCGGCTGATTCGGGCGCCGTCCTCGGCGACGGCACCTTGGCCGCGAAGCGATTCCAGGGCTATTTCTGGGATGTCGCCAGGCAGGTCTCTGCCTTGGACCACCCGCTCGAATTCGGCTTTGGCGGCGTCGGCGTCGGCGCTGTCGTGGAACTGACTGGTGATCTCCCAGGCCAGCCGCTTCTTACAAACCATAGGGTTGACCGAGTTCTGGTTCAAATCTTGGGACATGTCGGTCAATTCTGCCGTCGGAACATCGGTCAGATATTCGAAGTAGGACAGGATCAAGTCGTCGGAGACCGACATAATTTTGCCGAACATCTCGGCGGGTGCTTCGTCCACAGCTACGTAGTTGTCCAGACTTTTGCTCATCTTCTGGACGCCGTCAGTCCCCACCAGAATGGGCATGAGAAAGCACTGTTGCGGAGTCTGCCCGACCATTGCTTGAAGCTCGCGTCCGACCAATAAGTTGAACATCTGGTCGGTCCCGCCGAACTCAACGTCGGCCTCAATCTTGACCGAATCGTAGGCCTGTAGCAACGGGTACAGAAACTCAGTTATCGCGATGGGTCTTTGATCAGCGTAACGCTGGGCGAAATCGGCCCGTTGCAGGAACTGGGCCACGGTGAACTTGCCAGTGAGTTGGATGACATCGGCCAGAGTGAACTTCCCGAACCATTCACTCTGCTGGACGACCTGGGTCTTTTCCTTGTCCACCACTTTGAAAAACTGGCGAAGGTAGGACTGAGCGTTGTCCAATACCTCCTCATGGGTCAGCACGGGGCGGGTAGCCGACTGGCCGCTGGGATCCCCGATTTGAGCGGTCCAGTCCCCAACAATCAAGATCACTTTGTGCCCCAGATCTTGGAGTTGACGGAGCTTGCGGAGGCCGACCACATGCCCAAGGTGGATGTCTGGACGACTGGGATCGAATCCCATTTTGAGGCGCAGCGGCTTGCCAGAGCGCAACATGCGGACGAAGTCGGGGCGGGAAATGATCTCGCTGACCCCGCGTTCGGTGATGTTTGCTAGGACTTCCGGATTAAGCAACCTGAGACCCCCGGTCGCCTGCCAAGGTCTCACGGGAATCGGTAACGTCCTGGCTGATCTGCTTGATCAGAGCATCGACACCGCTGAACGTCTCCTGGTCGCGCAGCTTTCTGACAAATTCCACGTTCATAGTCTGGCCGTACAGATCGCCGCTGAAGTCGATCACATACACTTCAACCAAACGCTGGGTCAACCCGAAGGTCGGCCGCACTCCTATGCTGGTCGCCGATGGCAGTCGGACGCCGTCAATGACAGCCCAGGTCGCGTAGATACCGTCGCCAGGTAAGAGCAATCGCGAGTCAACGTCGATATTGGCGGTAGGAAAGCCCAGGTCTCGCCCACGCTGATCCCCCAGCACGACCTCGCCACTCAACGAATGATTGCGACCCAGCAGTTTGGCACCTTCGGACACGTCGCTGCTAGCGAGGGCATCACGCACCCAGCGGCTCTTCACCGGCTGGCCGTCGATCTCCAATGGCTTAACCGAGTCGACCCAAAATCCCAGCTTATTGCCTTGTTCCCGCATGAACTCTGAATCGCCACGACGCGCGTGACCCAAAGCTGAATCAGGGCCCATGATTAGGCCCTTCATACGTAGTGAGTCGGCTAGGACTTGGGCGAACTCTTCCGCGGGTACCTGGGACAGTTCCTGCGTGAAGTCCAAGCGGACCACCAATTCGATACCTAGCTCTTCCAACAACCGGACTTTGTGATCGGGTGTGGTAAGGTTATTGGGTTCCGTGTCAGGACGCAGGACAGTTACGGGACGGTTGTTGAAAGTAACGACTGTGGGGATGCAAGTGGCGCCAGCAAGTCCAATGAGCTGGCGTAACAGGTGGCGGTGGCCTTGGTGCACACCGTCGAAGACGCCGACGGTGAGGACTGTGTCCTTGTTGGGAGCGGCGTTGGCCAAGGTTTGCCTAAAGGTCATTGGTACTGGTTCCTCTGTCCGCCGTCCTCCCACTCCTCTCCGAAGCCCAACTGTGCCGGTCCACCACCCAACAAAAAAACAACCTGAGAGAGGAGTCCGGTCGGCTGGATGTTAGCACAGTGCCATTTTAGCGTCAACGCGAACCGATGGCCGGCTGGCGGACCGAATCGCCTGTGCCAAGCCGTTACTAGCGTGAAAACACTGTGCATGTTCTTATAATTTTATTATATCAATCCTTAAATTGGTCAAAGAATAAGCCTAATCTGCTAGGAAACAGTCCTCAGGTTATGTATAATTTCCTCTTGCTAGGATGATCCGCGTAGCTGGTGGCGATGCCAAAGGCCGAAGACTAAAAGGCGCCGTCAGCCCCGGCACCCGTGCCACCACGGAGCGGGTCCGAGGGGCGATCTTTAACATTTTGAACCCTGGCCATTTCGAGGGGCGTCAGGTACTAGACCTGTATTCCGGATCCGGCAGTCTAGGGATTGAGGCTCTGAGCCGCGGAGCAGACTGGGCCGACTTTGTGGAGCAAGACCGGCGGCAATGTCAAGTCATCGAGTCAAACTTGGAGGCCACCGGGTTCCGTGACAGGGCTAACGTTCACCGGACTGATGTGCGAAAAGCCCTTTCTTCGTTAACGGGCCACTATCACCTGGTTTTGTTGGACCCGCCTTACAAGATGGAGGGCCTGAACGAAGTGTTGGAAGCTATCGCTTACCGGAAAGGGCTGATTGTTGAGGGTGCGATTGTGATTGCGGGGCATTCCAAGCGAATTGAACTAAGAGAATCATACGGTAACCTGCGGCAAACCTCGCACCGGCGATACGGAGACAACGTGGTCGATTTCTATTCTTTCCAAAGTGTCAGCCACATCGAAGAACAAAAAGCCGAAGACTCCAACCTCAGCAGCGATAGCCCGCGGTGCCCGGCATGGTAACCGCCCTATACCCCGGGAGTTTCGACCCGGTAACAGTGGGCCATGTGGACGTGGCTTCACGTGCGGCTAAACTCTTCGACAAAGTAGTGATCGCGGTTTACGAGACGCCAGCGAAGGACCTCATGTTCACCGACGACGAGCGGGTGGAACTGCTGAAAAGGTCCTGTCAACATCTTCCCAACATAGAAGTTACCAAGTTCTCGGGCCTAATGGTCAGGTACGCCAAGGAGGTGAACGCCAGGGTAATAGTTCGGGGGCTGCGCAGCGGGTCGGACTTCGAGTACGAGTTCGAAATGGCCTTCATGAACCGTAGACTAGAACCAGAGGTCGACCTGGTATGTTTTATGACCTCTCAAGACTACATGTTCGTCAGCGCCAGCCTATTGAAGGAAGTAGCCAAACTGGGTGGCGATATAACGGAAATGGTTCCTCCGCACGTTGCGGAGGCGGTTTACAAAAAATTCGGATAACCGGTCCAAAATGGGTTGTGGCCGGGTGAGGAGGCAATCATCGATATCATAAACATCATCGACCGGTTGGAGACTCTTGTTGACACGAGCAAAGCCGTACCGGTAAGCGGCAACATTCTGGTCGACAAAAGAAAGGTAATGGAATTGGTGGACCAGTTGCGGTTGACTGTGCCGGAAGAGGTTCGGGCAGCCGAAGAAGTCCTAGGCCAGAAGGACCAGATCCTGAATATGGCCCAAACCGACGCCAGGCGCACCAAGTCAATGGCGGAGGACGAGCTTCGCGACCGTCTCAACCAGAGTGAGTTGGTAACCCAGGCAGAGGCCAAGGCCCAACAGACCCTTAGAGACGCCGAAGAACGAGCCACTCGCATCCTCCAGCAGTCAGATGCGGAGTCGGCTTCCCGCCGCACCGACGCCGATGCCTACGCCCTCCGTAGCCTGAGAGGCCTGGAGGAAGAGTTAGCCACAATCGTCGGCTCGGTCAGAAAAGGCATCGAGGTCCTCGCGGGACAGGCATCGGCCAACTTGAACTCACAATACTTTGAGGAAGAAGAGTCCCGGGCCCAAATGATCCGCTAACCTGGCGACACCACCTATCGGTTCAAAAAGGCAATCGTGAGTCACCTTAAACTTGCTTGAAGGTCATTCTAAGGAAAGAGGCCCGTGTCTTTGACGACGCGGGCCTCTTCATTCCAGCGCAGGCGGTAACCCGAGTATTACACGAGTCGGCGGGCCCGGGAGTTACAAGGCCCGACCACGCGGCCCAATAGAGGCGCAAAAGGAGTTCCGGAAGACGGGGCCACCCACGCCTGCGTGGAAGACCGATAACAGCTTCGACGGGAAACTGCATCGGGTTGACACGGAATTTCTGCCAGGCCTACAATTTTGCAGAGCCGCAAGGCGATTTCGGAGGCAGCACCACAATGCTCGAGATGACCGTTGACAGCATCCGGGTCAGTCCAATGAACTACCAGAGGGTAGTAATCCTGCGGGAAAAAGAGTCAGACCGGTACCTTCCGATCTGGATCGGTCCCGCGGAAGCGGATGCAATAGCGGTCAAACTACAGGACCTAAACGTGCCCCGACCTCTTACTCACGACCTCCTTGGGTCCGTCATAGATAGCTTGGGCGGGTCCATAGAAAGCATCCTAGTAAGCGACCTTCACAACGACACATTCTTCGCCAAAATCATCATTCAGGCCAACGGGGAGTCCAAGGAAATCGACTGCCGCCCCAGCGACGCGGTGGCGCTGGCGGTCCGAGCCAAGGTTCCCATATTCGCCGATGAAGCCGTCCTTGACAGGGCCGGCATCCTGTTAGACAAAGAGACCGGGATGCCCATGGGGCAAGAAGTCGCCGAGGAAGGTCAGATGACGGAAAGGCGAACCGAAGTGCGAGAGGAAGAGTTGAAGAGTATGTCAGCCTTCACTGATTTCATCGACTCCCTAGATTTGGAAGACTTTGGGAAGCAGCAGGGAGGCCGCTGAAGAGCCGGCTCCCTGCAATTGGACAACGAAAAACGGCCCCAAAAATTTAGGGGCCGTTTTTCGTTGTTTGTGCGCCGTATTTCGTAGATCCAGGCTCAATTGACTTTTAAAATGCTTAGTGATACTATCCTCCCGGCTCTGGCGGTGGTATGGACCGTCGTCTCTTAGTCCTGCGCCTTACCGGCCTGGGCTGGTATGTAGCAACCTGTGTCGTGGTCGGGGTAGTGGTCGGGGTAGCACTCGACAAGTCCCTAGACTTCGCACCTATATTCACAGTGCTGGGGGTCTTACTGGGTACCGTGGCGGCATTTTACGGACTCTACAAGATGGTTCGCCCGCTCTTGGGCGCGAACCAATACAGTGAAAAGCCCGGCGACAACGGAGATAACCCTTAGTGAATTCTGGCGCTGGCACTCGCAGGTTCCTTGTTTTGGGCCTGTTGGTCGTGGCAGCGCTTTTTATTGCGGGCCTGATCACGGGCGCCATCGGGGCAGGCCTCGTCCAGTCTGAAGAAGACAAGGCGGCCGGCAAAACAGCCGAAGGTCCCTTTATCCCGAAGCCTGAGGTCCATCTTCCCGCCCAGGTCGTTTTCCCTACCGGCGAGCGGGAGCACTACCAAGAGTTCCTTCACGCTGAACATCTGGAAAAGAAAGTCGGCGAAGAGGCCTTTAATAACGACAAGCAATATGCGCATGAGCACGAGCTTGTGAAAGAAGGGCCGTTCCGTGGCATGTTTGGGTTCATAATTACTAACACCCTTCTTTCCGCCTGGATTTCCAGCATCGTTCTAATCGCCGTCTTCTTCTTCGGGACTCGAAAAGCGAACCTTGTGCCCGGTCGGTTCCAGAACTTCTGCGAGATAGTCATAGAGGCCCTGTTGCGTTTCGTGGAAGGGGTTGTTGGCCGCGAACACAGCCGGTTACTCTTCCCAATGATCGCCAGCATTTTTTTGTTTGTGGTGTTCAACGCCTGGGTCGGTTTGCTGCCCATTTACCCCGCTTTGGGGTTCATGCCGGACGATACTATCGAGGTCCATCTGCTGCGGCCGGCCGGCACTGACATCAACATGCCCCTCGCTCTCGCATTAACCTCATTCGTATTTGTCGAGTGGCTCGGGTTTCGCACCCTGGGACGGACCTACTTGTCTAAATTCATCCGGTTCGGCAGCTTCAAACAAGGCATGGGAGCGCTGTTCCGAGGCCGATTCCTGGAAGCCTTCCAGGGACTGTTGGATTTCTTTTTCGTTGGTCCATTGGAGGGTTTCAGCGAAGTGGTCCGGCTGGTCAGTTTTACCTTCCGGCTTTTCGGCAACATGACAGCTGGTGAGATTCTAGTCTTGATGTCGGCCTTCCTGGTGCCATTCGTGGCCACAGTTGGGGTATACGGCTTGGAGCTTTTGGTCGGTTTCATACAGGGACTGATCTTCGCTGGCCTAACGCTAGTGTTTGCGGCGGTCGCCATGACCAAGCATGAGGCTGAGGGACATTAATCCCCCCCGACACAATTTGATAAGGGGAGCAAAGGCGCTATGGAGATAATCATCTTTCTGATGGTGGTTTCGACCCTTGGAGTAGCCGCAGCGGCACTGGGCGGCGTATTCGCCATTTATGCCTCGCGGCAGCAGGACTAACCCTGGTTCCACCAGGAATTTTTTGAACTAGACCTGAAGGAGGGACAATGGAAGCACTTTTATCACTGGTCAACATCCCGTTGGCTCAGGTTAGCGAGGACGCCGCAAGATTGCTGGGCGCCGGCCTAGCCATCGGTCTCGGGTTAATCGGCCCGGGAATTGGAATTGGAATCCTGGGGGCGGCGGCGATGAGTGCCATCGGCCGCAACCCGGAAGCCACAGGCAACATTCAGACTAACATGATCCTCGGAATTGCATTCGCCGAGGCTTTGGGCATCTATGCGCTAGTAATCGGCGTAATGATCGGATTCATATTCTGAGGTTTGGGACGACATGCTGGAAACATTGGGAATCCATTTCCCAAGCCTGCTAATATACCTCGTCAACTTCCTCCTGGTTTTGGGCATCCTGTACGCCTTCGCGTACAAGCCCATACTCCGGCTTATGGACCAACGGGCTGAAAGGATTCGAGAGAGTTTGGAGGCCTCCGAGCGGGCCCGCGAAGAGGCCGCCTCCTCTCAGGAAACCATTCAGAACGAGATCGTTGAAGCCCGCCGCGAGGGTCAGCGCCTCATGGATCAGGCTCGAGAAGCCGTGGAGCGCTATCGCGGTGAGGAGATGGAACGGGCTCGGCAGGAGGCTGAGGCCTTCGTCGGGCGGGCCAAAGCCGACATCCAGCGGGAGCGGGACACCGCCGTCGAAGAAGTGAGGGCCAGCTTCGGGGACCTGGCAATCACCGCAGCCGAACGGGTAATACGCCGCTCATTGGACCGGCAGGCACACGAAGAGCTTATCACTCAGGTCCTAGAAGAGGGCGAATCCCTCAGAAGGGGTTAAGAAACCCATGCCGCAGAAGGTCTCGGGCAGACGCTATGCCCAGGCTATGTTTGAATTGGCGCTGGACAACGGCGAGGTCCACAAATGGGGCGAGGAGTTGGCCTTGGTGGCTGAGGTCTTTCAGAACGACCAGTTCTCCTCGTTACTGAAGCACGCCGACGTCCCTGCGGCCGAGAAGCTGCAGGCCACACAAACAGTGCTGGCCGGGCTTAATCCTCTCATCCGAAATATGGTCGACCTGCTGGTCTCAAAAGGGATGGTCGACGCCATTCCGGATGCCTACGCCGCCTATACCGAACTGCTGGATCGACATCTGGGGCGTCAGCGTGTGGAAGTAACTTCGGCTGTGCAACTGGATGACGCCGAGATAAATCGGGTAAGCGATTTCGTGGCCCAATTAGTCCGCCGTGAGGTCGTGATCACCGCCAAAGTTGACGAGTCCATTCTAGGCGGCGTGGTCATTCAGATCGGTGATCGCTTGTTGGACGGCAGCACCAAAGCGAGATTGGACCGCATGCGGGAACAGTTACATGCAAACGCGTCGGCGTCAATTACCTAAGAGCAAAAACGCCGGCCGTAATAGTGAACGCGGCACAGTCGGCAGAGCTACAGCCTGATGGCGAGTAGAAAGCGGAGCCGCGGCCAGAAGGAGAACCTGAAATGGTGACCAGGGGACAGGATATAGTATCGCTGATCAAACGTCAGATCGAAGAGTTTGGTGGCGAATTGGCCTTGGTGGATGTGGGCACTGTGGTCCAGGTAGGTGACGGCATTGCCAGCGTCCAAGGCCTCCAGGGAGTTCGCTCCAACGAGTTGCTGGACTTTGGCAACGACATCCTTGGTCTTGCCCTGAACCTGGAGGCAGATCTAGTCGGCGCCGCTATCTTGGGTGATCCCAACGCCGTAAAAGAAGGGGACCGGGTGCGTTCCACGGGAAGGATCATTGAAATTCCTGTGGGAGACGGGCTCATCGGCCGGGTGGTTGACCCGCTGGGGCGACCGCTGGACGGCAAAGGCGCCATCAACACCTCGGCCAGCCGATCGGCTGAGACCGTGGCCCCCAATGTGGTGGTGCGACAATCGGTGGACACTCCGGTGCAGACGGGCATAAAAGCCATAGACTCTATGATCCCCATAGGCCGAGGGCAACGGGAACTGATCATCGGCGACCGTTCGACAGGCAAGACTGCCATCGCCCTTGACACAATTATCAACCAGAAGGGCGGCGACCTTACTTGCATCTACGTTGCCATAGGCCAAAAACAGGGCAAGGTCGCTCAGGTGGTGGGTTCGTTGGAAGAAGCGGACGCTATGGGCCACACCATAGTGGTGACCGCAGGAGCGTCCGATTCGGCCCCGCTACAGTACCTGGCGCCATTCGCAGGTTGCGCCATGGCCGAGGAGTTCATGGAGCAGGGCAAGGATGTGCTCATCGTCTACGATGATCTGACCAAACACGCCTGGGCATATCGTCAAATGTCGTTGCTCCTGCGGCGGCCAGCCGGGCGAGAGGCGTACCCAGGAGACGTGTTCTACCTGCACAGTCGCTTGCTGGAACGCTCAGCCCGGTTGGATCAAGAGCACGGAGGTGGTTCGATTACGGCACTGCCGGTCATCGAAACCCAAGCCGGCGACGTTTCAGCTTATATCCCGACCAACGTCATCTCCATCACAGATGGACAGATATACTTGGAGCCGGAACTGTTCAACGCGGGCATAAGACCGGCGGTAAACGTCGGACTTTCGGTGTCCCGGGTAGGCGGCGCTGCACAGACAAGGGCCATCCGAAAAGTGGCCGCCAGCCTGCGGCTGGAACTGGCCCAATTCCGAGAACTCGCCACCTTCGCCCAGTTCGGAACAGCTGACTTGGACGCCGCGACCCGCGCCCAGCTAGCCCGGGGCCAGGTGGCCACAGAGGTGCTTAAGCAGGCCCAGTACGTCCCGCTTTCACTGGAGCAGGAAGTAGTTGTACTGTTCGCCGTGAACGCCGGTCTCATGGAGAACGTGGCTCTTGACCGCGCTGCGGAATTTGAAGAGCAGTTGCTCCGTTATATTTCCGGCTCCCATCCGGATATCCTCCAGAGCATTGTGGAAACCAAGGACGTCACCGAAGAGACCAGCCAGAAACTGAACAAAGCAATCACCGACTTCAAGGCCACCTTTTAGTACTGGAAACCTCATTTTAATGTTGGAAATCCCGTTCGTCCTGAGGTTGTCGAGACTGGTCGTTGCTACCAGGGTTCATGTATAACAAGCTCACCGCGAACGATGACGGTATAGAAAGCACATGCCCAGTGTAAGGGACATACGAAGGCGTATTCGGAGCATTGAAAATACAGGCAAGGTCACCAACGCCATGTCGTTGATAGCCGCGTCCAAGATGCGGCGGGCGCAAAATTCGGTGCTGGACGGACGACCTTACTCGGTGAAAATCCAAGAAGTGATCGCTCACCTAGCGGCACAGCCCTCCGACGACTCCTTCACCATCCAACCCCTTCTGCAGACCCGCCCGGTTGAAAGAGCGGTGGTGGTCGTGGTTAGCCCCGACCGCGGTCTCTGTGGAGGACTACACTCGAACCTGAACCGGCGAGTAGGTCAATTTATTCTGGACCAAGAGGTGCCGGTAGAGGCGATTGCTGTGGGCCGTAAGGGTCGCGACTTCATGGTCCGGACGGGACGCGACCTGACGGCGGTGTTTACCGACCTTGGCGAAACCCCAGTCGTGGCTGATACCACCGCCATCTCGCGGCTAGTGATCGATGCTTACACCCAAGGGACGGCAGACGAAGTGTACCTGGCCTACACCCGCTTCGTTTCTACCTTAAGCCAACAACCGGTGGTGGAAAAACTGCTCCCTGTTGCGCCCTCCGAACTTACCGACTCCGAACGGGTCGGCTATATTTACGAACCTGACAACCTCCTAGTCCTCCAGAGTCTGCTACCCAGGTTTGTAGAGATGGAAGTCTATCACGCGGTGTTGGAAGCCATTGCGAGCGAGCAGTCTGCCCGCATGGTGGCCATGCGAAACGCCACCGACAACGCCAACCAGCTGAGGGAAGATCTAACGATCGTCATGAATAAATTGCGGCAAGAAAGCATTACCAACGAGCTTCTGGATCTCGTCGGAGGCCAGATAGCGTTGGAGAACTGAAAGCCTGATCCCTGTAAGGCCCATTCACCAGAAGTCCTAGGAGAAGCCAATGGCCACCGGAAAAGTAGTTCAAGTAATCGGAACAGTAGTCGACATAGAGTTTCCGGCCGACGAGTTGCCCAAGCTGTTCGACGCGTTGGAACTGGACAACGAAGGCAAACATCTAGTGCTGGAAGTCCAGCAGCACATCGGTAACAACTGGGTGCGGTGCCTGGCCTTGGGCGCCACCGATGGCCTGGCCCGGGGAGTTGAGGTAAACGACACCGGGGAGATGGTAACGGTACCAGTGGGGCCCGAGACGTTGGGTCGCCTGTTCGACGTTACTGGTACTCCACTGGATAACCTAGGACCCGTCGAGGCCGGACAGCAGTGGCCCATTCACCGAGACCCGCCTTCATTCGACAACCAGAACCAGACCGTTGAGATCCTGGAGACGGGAATCAAAGTATTCGACCTGATTACGCCCTTTATGAAAGGCGGGAAGATCGGCGCCTACGGCGGCGCCGGTGTGGGCAAGACCGTCATCATCCAGGAATTGATCCGTAACATCGGCGCGGTACATCAAGGAGTATCGGTGTTTGCAGGTGTCGGAGAGAGGTCCCGCGAAGGCAACGACCTCTGGCACGAAATGCAGGACTCAGGCGTGTTGTCCAATACGGTGCTGGTCTTCGGTCAGATGAACGAGTCTCCGGGGGTACGGGTCCGCATCGGTCTCACCGGTCTGACCATGTCAGAGTACTTCCGAGACGAGCAAACCCAGGACGTCCTGCTTTTTATCGACAACATTTACCGCTATATTCTGGCTGGCATGGAGGTCTCTGCGCTGTTGGGCCGGATGCCATCCGCAGTGGGCTACCCGCCCACTCTCAGCACCGAGATGGGCGCCCTGCAAGAGAGGATAACCTCAACCCGCGGTGGTTCCATCACCTCGTTCCAAGCAATCTATGTCCCGGCGGACGACTACACCGACCCAGGAATAGTAACAACATTCGGGCACTTGGACGGCGTAGTTTCCTTGGAGCGTGCGTTGTCGGCCCAAGGTCTGTACCCCGCAGTGGATCCGCTTGCGTCTTACTCTAGGATCTTGGAACCCCGGATTGTCGGAGATGAGCACTACCGCTTGGCCCGAGGCGTCCAGCAGGTACTACAGCGCTTTAGGGAGCTTCAGGACATCATTGCCATTTTGGGCATCGAAGAGTTATCGGAAGAGGACAAGCTCACGGTGTTCAGGGCCCGGAAAATTCAACGGTTCCTAACACAGCCGTTCTTCGTCGCCGAGACGTTCACCGGCCAGCCCGGAAAGTACGTGCCTGTGAGAGAAACCGTTCGCGGTTTTTCAGAGATCCTGGAAGGTAAGCACGACGATCTCCCGGAGCAGGCATTCTACATGGTTGGTACGATCGACGAGGCAGTCGAAAAAGCCGAAGCTATGCGATCGGAGGGTTAAGGTCCAGCCATGCCCATGCTATTGGAAATAATCACGGCGGAACGACAGGTGTACGGAGAAGAAGTGGATATGGTCATTGCCCCCGGCTTAGACGGCCAGCTGGGCATCCTGCCCCAACATGCTCCTCTCATGACCATGCTACAACCAGGGGAGATCACCATCCGCAAAGACGGCTCCGACAATTACCTGGCAGTGACCGGTGGCTTTCTGGAGGTCCTGGGCAACCGGGTTAGTGTGTTAGCTGACGCCTGCGAACGGTCCGATGAAATCGACGAGGAGCGAGCACAGGCGGCGATCCAGCGGGCTCAAGAGCGGATCGCTGGTGAGCAGACCCAGATGGAACTGGAGCGAGCAATGGCTTCACTCCGGCGAGCCCAAATGCGCCTAGATCTGGCACGGCGCCGCCGGCCGCGGCCCGGTATCTGCCAACAGCCGCCTGCTGCCGGCGTCAGTGGGTAGTGCAACCAACCTGAGATTAAAAGCCCCCGAGTAGTCGGTGGCTTTTACATTACCAGAAT
>CAZYBD010000036.1:0-3333 GCA_964645515.1 uncultured Dehalococcoidia bacterium
CCCAAGTCCGGCAACGAAGAGCCATTCGTGGTCAGAGCGGTCATCTGGCTTGAATGGTTCTGGTGGTCAGCTAGCAGACTGCGAACCGAGTCGGCCGTAATCAACGGTGTATCGCCGCCCATCACCAAGACAGACCCAGAATCTCCTTCCAGCGTCGGCGAGCAGTGGGCCAACGCATCGGCGGTGCCCAATGGTTGCGGCTGGACAGCGTACTCCACGGAATTACCTAGCAGCGCTTGCACCGCTTCCTGGTTATCAGGAGAGACAACCAATGTTATTCGCTCGACACCCACTTCTTTCAACAGATCCACTGAATAGCGAACCAGCTCTTTACCGCAAAGCCTGTGCAAGACTTTGGGAGTACCAGACTTCATGCGTTTCCCTTGCCCCGCAGCTAAAACAACCCCGACCAAATTGTCCATGACGATACCTCTGAAGCGGCCTGTAGTGAACTTGACGCACGGCCCTGCATATTTTGTTATCGGGTCAGCCTGCCGTGATTATAGCAGCGGCTACTTTGTCAGACTTTGACACGGCTCCGAGTATCATCCGACGAACTGGATAAGACAGGGCCGTGCGTAACGCGTTAATATAGTGTCCGTTGACAAGCACCCAAGCCGGGGGCACAATGGCCGTGCTTCGGCCAGGGCCTCTAGGCCTAGGTTCGGAGTGTATTTTCGCTGCTCGGTATCTCGGTTAGAACCGCCCAGATTGGAAAAGCCCGCATGGATAAGTCTCAAATTCCTTTTCTTTCAGCCACCCAGCTTGCCGAGCTTATCAAGGCACGAGAAGTATCTGCGGTTGAGGCGACAGGAGCGTATCTAGAGCGCACCCGTCAGCTCGACAGGGTTTTGCATTCCTATATCACCATCACCGCAGAGCAGGCTTTGGCCGATGCCCGCCAGGCCGACCAAGAAATAAGTTCGGGGAACTACCGCGGCCCGATGCATGGAATCCCGGTGGCCGTCAAAGAACAGTTCAATACCAAGGGCATACGTACCGCCGGTGGTTCGACGATTCTTGGAGACTTCATTGCCGGCGTAGCCGGTATTACTCTTTATTGGCGGACCAGCCCCGCAACTATTCCCAATCACTCGGAGGTAACATCATGGCAGGACTGCACGAGTTAACGGCCAGCCAGATTGCCAGACAAATACGCGATAAGGAACTCAGCGCCGTGGAGGTGGCCGAGTCATTCCTAGCCCGCATGGACGCCCTCGAGCCACAGCTTCAGGCTTGGGTATACATTGACCGTGAGAGGGTGTTGGCCGACGCCCAACAACGTCAGCTAGAATTGGAAAGAAACCCTAATGTCGGGCCGCTGCACGGCGTCCCCATCGGGGTCAAGGATCTTTTCTACACGGCCGGAATCCCCACTACGGCCTGCTCCAAGGTCTACCGGGACTTTGTCCCGAGCTACGACGCGGAGTCGTTGGCGCGGTTGAAACGGGGTGGTGCAATCGTGCTTGGCAAGACAGTCACCACCGAGTTCGCATGCATGGATCCCTCGGAGACCAAGAACCCCTGGAACCCAGCCCACACGCCCGGCGGATCCAGTAGCGGATCGGCGGTATCGGTGGCCACTCGCATGTGTCCCGTGGCTCTGGGTTCGCAAACTGTAGGCTCGGTGCTGCGTCCCTCATCTTACAACGGTGTCGTGGGCCTGAAACCCACCTATGGGAGAGTCAGTCGCTATGGCGTCATCCCAGTCAGCTGGTCGCTAGACACGGTCGGTTGGATGACTAGAACGGTGGAGGACGCTGCGTTACTGCTGCAGGTCACGGCCGGGCCAGACCCGCGTGACCCTGTGGCCGCTAGGTTTCCTGCAGGAGACTACCTTTCCAATCTCGAGTCTGCTCCGCCACCCCGCATAGGCCTTATCCGGCCGTTTTTCATGGAGGAGTCCGACTTCGAGACACAGACGAACGTACTGGCGTCTGTGCAGAAGCTGACCGGAGCTGGCGCATCCGTAGAGGAAGTAGAACTGCCGAGGAGTTTCCAGACTGCCATCGACGATCAGCAAATAATCATGGCCACGGAGGCCGCCGCATTCCACAAACCGATGTACGAGAAACAAGCGGAAGACTACCGACCGCTGCTGCGGGCTATGCTCCGACGGGGCCTGGAAACCGATGCGGTTACCTATGCCCAGGCATTGGAACGCCGTCTCAGATTTATCACCGAAATGGACACACTATCCGAAAAGGTGGATGTACTATTGACCCCGTCCACTCCCACGCCCGCGCTGGCCGACATTACCAACACCGGCAATACCAGATTCCAAGGTCCGTGGACTTCCTGCGGGCTCCCCACAATTACATTGCCGTCGGGCCTGGCTGGGTCTGGGCTGCCGCTCGGCCTACAACTCATTGCCGCACGATTCCAGGAAGAACGACTGTTATCGGCAGCTCGTTGGTGCGAAAAAGTACTCGACGTTCAACTAACGCCTCCCATCGCAGAATAAGACACCCGCGCAATGCTGACAACTGAGATGCTATAAAGGAGGAGACTCATGCCCCAGGTAAATATTCCAAGTGAAGAGGAAGTCCTGAGTTATTTCGACAAGTTCTCCAACTGGGGGCGCTGGGGTGACGACGACCAACTGGGCGCTCCCAACCTGATAACTGCGGAGAAGGTCAAGCGGGCCGTGGAAACCGTACGGGAAGGCCACCGCATCTCTATGGCCCGGACAATCCGCTTTGAACCCACGCCCGACGCTCCCATTCCACCTGTACATTACATGCTGGAGAGTGGCGAAGGCTGGTCCAGTGGAGAGAAGTTGGCCCGCGGTAGCGTTCCGTATTCCATGGACTACTTCGGGATGGTATTCCATGGGCACACAGTCACCCACGTCGACAGCTTGGCCCACTTCTTCTGGGAAGGAAAAACCTTTAACGGCAAGCCGGCCCACATGGTTTCCACCAGCATGGGAGCCACGGTCGGCTCGGTTGAGGAAGCTAAAAAGGGCATCCTGACCCGGGCGGTATTGGTGGATGTCCCCATGATTAGGGGCATCGACTGGATGGAACGAGGCGAGGGCGTCATGCCCGAGGACATCCTGGCTGCGGAAGAGCGCTGCGGTTTCAAAGTGGAGACCGGCGACGTGCTGCTGATACGGACCGGGCAGTTACACCGGCGCAACGTTGAAGGCCCGGTGGACCGGTCCCTGGGTTCAACCGCTTGCCAAGCGGCCTGCTTGCCCCTGTTCCACGAACGGGACATAGCCATGCTAGGCTCGGACACCGGTAACGACGTGGGCCCGGCCCAATACGTCAAATGCGCGATGCCGATACACCAGGTCAGCATCACCGCCATGGGTATCTGGATATTGGA
>CAZYBD010000037.1:0-5021 GCA_964645515.1 uncultured Dehalococcoidia bacterium
GGCGTGCATCGCGATACAGGAAGGGGGTCTAGCACCGCTGCAGGAGGAACCATCTGCAGGTCCGTAGGTGCAGAGCGGCGGCCGTCTGGTCCATTTCCAACCGGAATAAGAACTTCCTGCGTAGAGACTTTACCAGTAGGTAAGCGGCCCTGATAACGACGTGACCGCTGGGAACGCTACTGGCCGGGATTGCCGATAACATGCCTGTCGAGGCCAACCATTCGGCTCAACGTGCCTCCCCCGGTAGAACGAAACAGCGGTCGGTGCCGAAGACAGCTAACTCATTAACCTTGCGGGTCATATACGCCAACGAAAGACCGCCAAACCCGACGGACCGTACATCACCCTGGCTTAGGAGTTGGTCAGTATTGACACCGTTTAAAAACACCCGGCCAGCCATGATAACTTCCGACCCTTAATCCAGTCCATCGCCGCGGAGTCAAGGGCCGGGATGAGGTTGTTCATTACTGCAAAGGTCAACGTGGCCGAAACGTCGACGCCGCCGCCCACGAGAGCATCCAGGGTGGGGTGGTTATACGGCAATAATCCAGCGATGGAATGGCTGCCATGCAGACCCCCTTCGGTGCTGCTGGCGCCGCTCATACTGGACGTCCAGTGGGACTCCGGTTTTGGTGTTTTGCAGTAGTGTGGTGCAGCTAATTGAATACTTTTCGGGTCCATCGGGTTTTGTGGACTACGGCGAAATATCAGAAATTTGCCGAGTCGGTGCGTGGCGCCGACGAAAAGCGGTGCGATCTGTCGTACAATAAGGGGCGCCCCCGGTACGTCGAGACTTGCGAAGAACTCGGTTGCGATGTCCTTTTGGCATTAAATCCGTCTTCCCGTCCAGGAGATTCGAGTCTGGCGCACTACGGACGCTCGCGTTTGTTGCCATTAGGCGGGCGTAGGCATCAACCTAACGTTGCTGCCTGGTCATCTGGAGGAAGTGCCGATGAGGCTCCGACCAGTGAACATAGAGTGAATGTAAATGTTCCGACGGTTCGGCTGCGGACACAAGAAACAAAATGAAGACTCATGTCATAGTCAAGACCCACGAGCTGGCCCTTAAGGGAAAGAACCGCCCTTGGTTCATGCGGCGCCTCACAGAGAACCTTCGTCTGGTGACTCATGGTGCTGGGGTTGAGCGTGTCTGGCGGGGGCAACTGATGGTGGGGCTGACGCTGGCCGATGAGGAGCGGTGGCCAGCGGTTAAAGAATTGGTCAAGGCCTGCTTTGGCGTTGCCAAATTTTACAAGGCTTTTGACCTGCCGCAGGACTTGGACGTACTCAAATCCCGGTTGCCATCGTTGCTGGAGGGACGCAGTTTCGAGTCATTTCGCATCACTACCAATCGCGCAGACAAACGATTCCCTTTGAATTCCGAGGCGGTAAACCGTGACGTCGGCGCTTTTGTCGAGAGCTGCAGCGGGGCTCGTGTAAACTTGACCAACCCTGACCTGTGCATATACTTGGATATTCAGACCCAAGGTATATTGGTGTACTTTGAAGAGGTACGCGCCCATGGTGGTCTGCCTGTTGGCGTGAGCGGCAAGGTAGCAGTGATGATGTCAGGCGGCATTGACTCACCGGTGGCGGCCTGGCATATGATGAAGCGGGGCTGTCAGGCTCACTTCGTACATTTTCACAGCTACCCGCTGGTGGACCGTACTTCGATGGAAAAGGCCGCCGACTTGGTTCAGCATTTGACTAAGCACCAGAACCAGGCCGATCTTTTCTTGGCCCCCCTGGGTGATATCCAAAAGCGCATCATTCTCTCGGCCCCTCCGTCCTACCGGGTTGTTCTCTATCGCCGTTTCATGGTGCGTATCACCGAGGCCTTGGCCAGGCGGAACCGTGCCAAGGCCATCGTCACCGGCGAAAGTTGTGGGCAGGTGAGTTCTCAAACCCTGGACAACATAGCGGTGGTCGACCAGGTGGTCGGAATGCCTATACTGCGTCCCCTTATCGGCTTCAACAAAGAGGAAATTGTCGACCAGGCTCGTGAAATCGGTACCTTTCCAATTTCCATAGTCCCGGACCAAGATTGCTGCACCCTGTTCGTGCCCAAACATCCGGAAACCAAGGCAAGCCTTGAGACGGTGCGAAGAATCGAAGGGTTACTGCCGGTGTCCGAGATGGTGGAAGAGGCTTTGGAGAAGACCGAACGCCGCCAGTTGGTCACTGGTACTGTGTCCTTAGTTACCTCGTGACGGCCCATCTCATTGCTGGCATCCCTACACGGGGCTGAAGCATGAGGAGAGGCGTCGTGAAGGCGACCAACAGGCGGAGACTCCTGGGCGATGTCCTCAGAGACGTTTCCCGTTCTTTCTACCTGACCATCAGGGTCCTGCCCAGGAGTCTTCGGGAACCCATCGGCTTGGCCTATCTCTTGGCCCGCGCTGCGGATACCATCTCTGATACGCGCAGCCTGCCCCCGCAATCACGCCTGGAACGCCTACGCGAATTCCGGCAGCAGCTTAGAGGTCCCGCCGATATGAGCGCCTTGGCGGGCGTTACCGCCGGTCTCTCTAAAGGGACCTCTACGGCAGCTGAGCGCACCCTGCTTGGTTCCTTAAAGGATGTATTCTCTCTGGTGGAGGGTTTGGCCGACCAAGACCGGGAAAGGGTGCGGTCGGTCGTTCTCACGCTGACCTCCGGGATGGAGAGCGACCTCATCATTTTCCCTGCCGAGTACTCCGGAGGGGTGGCTGCCCTGACTTCGGGCGATGAACTGGACCGCTACATCTACCTGGTTGCCGGCTGCGTTGGCGAGTTTTGGACTCAAGTAACGGCGGCTCACGAACCCAGGCTTCGCGACTGGGACCTGGAAGAGATGTCCTCCGAGGCCGTGCGGTTCGGTAAGGCCCTGCAATTGACCAACGTGCTGCGGGATGTTCCCGGGGACTTGCGTATCGGCCGCTGTTATCTGCCGGCAGATCAACTGGCTGCCCTGGACCTGACACCGGATGACCTCTTGGACCCGACCTGCGGGACTCGGGCTCGGCCAGTGCTGGTCTCGTGGATCGAGACCGCCTTAGATCATTACGACGCTGCGGAGCGGTACCTGATCGCTGTACCTCGACGTTGCGTGCGACTGCGGCTGGCAGTGCTGTGGCCCGTATTGTTGGGTCTGGCCACGTTAGCAGTGCTGGCAAGAAATCAGCAGTGGCTGGACCCTTTTAGGCCTTCCAAGATCAGCCGTCGGTGGGTCTATCTCATGATGGCTCGGTCGTGCCCTGCGGTCACCTCCCACACCATTCTCAGGGGCTGGATTCGTGAATTACGTCAACGGGTGCAGGCAGCCTTGTAGCCTGTTCTCCTTATCCTTTCTTGACGCTGACGCCAATTCCTGTAGGATGGGCTCGTTGCACCTCAGCTTTAGATTTTGGCGCCAAGGATACCAGCTGCCACTCAACGGAGGAGAAATATGCCCAAGTTCGTTAGGGTCTTTACCGGGACCGACGGGCAGTCCCATATCGAGGACCGGGACTTTGAGATGCAGGAGTTCGTCGATACGGAGGGTGCTCACGGGCTATCAACAGCCACGATCAACACCCCGGGAGTAGTGTTCCGCGAGTACGAACCGGGGTATTTCCTTGACTTTCACACGGCCCCGAGGCGGCAATACAGCATCACTTTGACCGGAGAGATTGAGGTTGGAACGCCCGACGGCACCATCAGGCACTACGGCCCGGGAACGGTGCTAATGGCCGAGGACCTCACTGGAACCGGACACTCCACGAGAGTGGTGGGAACGGAACCTCGCTTCGCCATCATCGTTCCGCTGTCCGACTAGTAAATGGGACCGCTGTCTGGGTAATATAACCCCGCGACACCCGTCTGAATAATTTTGGGCTATGTAAAGTTTCGTCACTGCCCTTCGAGGTCGATCAGCTAAAGGTAAGAGCGCTTAGTGCTCTCCAGCCGCACCTTATATCCGACCACCGGCGCGGTGCGGAAGGCCAACGAAAACCTGATGCACGGTGCCCGTGGCTTGGACATGCTGGAAAGTGACCTGACCGCCCTGGCGGAAGCGATTTTGTCCGACGGCGCCTGCCGCAGCAACCTCGGCCCCGTCACCACGGCCGAACATGTGATGGAAGTCCTGAAGGAAGCGTACTGACGAAACATCGGGGCAGCTACTGGGATGCCTCATAACTCCAACCGTATTTGGAAAGGAGGACTCGAAATGAAATTTGGATTTGCTCTGCCGGGGCGAGGGCCGCTGGCCAGCGCCGATTCGTTGGTCCGGATCGCTAACAAGGGGGAGGAGCTGGGCTACGATGCGGTCTTGATGGGGGACCATATCCTGGTACCCAAAAAGATCGACTCCATATATCCCTACACCCCCACTGGCGAGTTTCCCGGTGAAGGTGCCGGAGACGCGATGGAGATGATCACGCTCCTGGCGTATGTGGCGGGACAGACAAAAAAGATTCGCCTGGTAACCAGCGTTTTGATCGTCCCCTATCGGCCCGTCCTCTTGGCGGCAAAGGCATTGGCCACCTAGGATGTGCTGTCCGGCGGGCGGATGGTGGTGGGCATAGGGGTCGGTTGGATGGAAGAGGAATTCAACGCCCTGGATATTCCTCCCTTCAGGGAACGCGGGGCGGTGACCGATGAATATATCGGGGCGTTTAAAGAGCTGTGGACCAGCGATGCCCCTCATTTTCAGGGTAACTACGTCAGTTTTAACGACATTCACTTCCTGCCCAAACCAGTCCAAAAACCTCACCCCCCGATCTGGGTTGGGGGCGAGAGCCGCCCGGCATTGCGTAGGACCGCCGAGCTGGCAAACGGCTGGTATCCTATTGGGTCCAACCCCAATTTTCCTATGGGCGGACCGGAGCAACTGATCGCCGGTATGCAGCGGTTGGCCGAATACGCACGCCGCTGTGGACGGGATCCGGCGGAAATCGAAATTATCTACCGAGCTCCAAAGGTAGAGCTCCAGGCCGGTGCCTCGTCCTCGGGGGACGGTCGCGTCCCGTTCATCGGGAACGCCGAACAGCTTGCCGGCG
>CAZYBD010000038.1:0-11589 GCA_964645515.1 uncultured Dehalococcoidia bacterium
GGGGGTAAAACGGCGGTGGTCGTAGGACTGGCAGCCCGGAGCGTGGCCGGACACGTGACCGAGTCGTTGAAGGGGCGCCGCGTGCGGGCCTTGGACATGGGGGCGCTGGTGGCCGGGTCCAAATTCCGCTGCGAATTCGAAGAACGGGTGAAGGCGGTTATCGACGAGGTCAAGGAGGCCCACCACGAGGTCATATTGTTCCTGGACGAGATCCATACCATGGTTGGAGCTGGTGCCGCAGAAGGCGGTATAGACGCCAGCAACATGTTGAAACCGGCCCTAGCCCGTGGTGAGATGCAATGCGTCGGAGCCACTACTCTCGACGAATATCGCAAGTACATCGAGCGTGACACCGCGTTGGAACGGCGCTTCCAGGCCATCTACCTGGAAGAGCCTTCGGTCGAGGAAACCGTGGAGATTCTGAAGATGCTGCGGCCCCGGTACGAGGCCCACCACAAGGTGGACGTCAGTGACGACGCTTTGGTGGCCGCCGCCAAGCTGAGCGACCGCTACATCACTGGCCGTCAGTTACCGGACAAGGCCGTGGACTTCATCGACGAGGCGGCAAGCAAACTGCGCATCGACGCCGAAAGCTTGCCGGCTGACCTCAAAACCAAGGAAGAACGCATACGCCAGCTGACCGACCAGGAGGAAGCTGCAGCCCAACGTTCGGAATATGAGAGGGCAGCCGAGCTCCGGACTGAACGCATACGATTGGAGCAGGAGTACGAACCGGAACGCCAGCGGCTTCTATCAGAACGCAACATAGACATGGTGGTCGACGAGCTGGACATCGCTGAACTGGTGTCTAGGTGGACCGGAATACCCACCGGGCGGTTGTTGGAGGGCGAGAGCGAACGGCTGGTACAAATGGAGGGTACGCTGCACCAACGTATCATCGGCCAAGAGGAGGCCGTGATGGCGGTGGCCGAAGCCATAAGACGCTCCCGTTCTGGTCTCAGCGACCCCAAACGGCCCATTGGCAGCTTCATTTTCTTGGGCCCGACGGGCGTGGGTAAGACGGAGCTAGCCAAAGCCTTGTCTCAGTTCATGTTTGACGACGAAAGCAACATGGTACGTATCGACATGTCTGAATACATGGAGAAGCATACGGTTTCCCGACTGATTGGCTCTCCTCCCGGTTATGTGGGGTACGAAGAAGGCGGACAACTCACGGAAGCCGTCCGGCGTCGTCCCTACAGGGTGGTGTTGTTCGACGAAATCGAAAAGGCCCACCCAGACGTGGTCAACATCCTGCTACAGATCCTGGAGGATGGGCGTTTGACCGACAGCCACGGCCGCACCGTCGATTTCCGGAACACACTGATAATTATGACCAGCAACCTCGGCACTCAAGGTCTTCGGCGCCAACCTTTCGGATTCCGAACCGACGGACGGGAAGGGGAAGATGAGGTCCGGAAGCTGAAGGACTCAGTAGATACAGCTCTGAAAGGGTCATTTAGACCCGAGTTCCTCAACCGTATCGACGAGACCATCGTTTTCCATCCGTTGTGCCAAGAACAAATTGTTCAGATCGTCACCCTCATGACCGGTGAGGTCCAAGGGCGTCTGGATGAGCTGGGCATAACCGTCGAGTTGACTTCCGATGCCAAGCTATGGCTGGCCCAAGAGGGGTTCGACCCAGTATTCGGGGCACGGCCGCTGCGCCGCTCTGTTCAGCGGCACATGGAAAATCCTCTGTCCAAGGCGGTATTGGCCGGTGATTTCAAGTCTGGAGACCACGTTTTGGTCGACGCCACAGACGCTGGGTTGACTTTGAGCAAGGTCGAGTCACCGGTTGGGGAGGAGCGCGAGCCGGTGCCTTCCGCTTAATAGGCTGTTAAACTGTCATTCCGACGGCCCCTAACTCTCCAGACCGTCGGCCTAATCGAGATGACAGTCGACAAACCAAACTAGAATGCAGTGGGCTGACAAGCAAGGTGTAAGCATCTGGGGAGTGAATGTCCGCTACGTTCAAGCGGGAAAGGGCCCAGTCGTGTTATTGCTACACGGACTGGGCACTTCTCTTATTACCTGGTATTGCAATATCGATGCCCTAGCTGAAGCCGGCTATACGGTAATCGCCCCTGACTTGCCAGGCTATGGCGATTCAGACAAGCCGGATCACCTCGATTACCACCCCGCGTCGGCGTCGGAGTTTCTCTACGACTTCATCCAAGAGTTGGGGCTCCCAAAGCTTTCGTTAGTAGGAAGTTCAGCAGGCAGCCTGATCGTCGGTCTCTATGCACTGGATCACCCTGATCAGGTGGAAAAGCTGGTGCTGGTGGGACCGGGTGGTCTGGGCAGAAAAGTCTCTTGGCTGTTGCGGTTGATGTCCATCCCAGGAGTGGGCGAGTTGATCTATCGCCCATGGCTGCACGACAAAATCGGCATGCGTAGACGGATCTTCCACCGACCGCCGGATTTCTTGGACGACCTGCTGCCAGAATTGTACCGGGTCAGACTCCTGCCCGGCGCCCGGACGGCCATGCTGCGTTCCGTTCGCTCCAGCATCAGCTGCTGGGGCCTACATCGCGACCAGAATATTCTCGAACGCCTCCGTGACTTGCCCGTGCCTTTGATGACGGTGTGGGGAGAGAAGGACTCCATCATCCCCATTTCCCACGCAGAATCGGTACGCGAAGTACTGCCTGGGAGCATTGTTTACACAGTGCCCGATTGTGGGCACTGGCCCCAAATGGAAAAGCACGAATTGTTCAACAGCCTTCTCAGCAGCTTCTTGGGCGGCACGCTACAGAACAGCCCAAACAACAACATCCACCCGGGTCACTAGCCTTAATGAGAAACCTTGGCAGGGCGGCCACGGCTCCAATACACCTCAACTGGCGTGATCCTAAGACACTGATTCGCCTGGGCATTTTGGCGGCAGTGGTGGCGGCCATCCTAGTCACCGTGCTGCTGCGCAATCAACTAGACCTGGACCAAGTCGGGTACGGTGCGGTAGCGCTGGCTGTGCTGGTGGCAAGCGGTGGCTTGGCGTTGCCCGTGCCGGCACTAGCCACCGCTTGCACCGCGGCTACCTTTCTCAACCCAGCGCTTATTGGCCTCATCGCCGGGTCCGTGGGAACGGTTGGTGAACTCACCGGCTACTTCCTGGGGTTCACCGGCCGCAGCGTATTCAACCGGAGCAGACTCTACATCAAGCTGGAATCTTGGATGAGTCGGCGTGGTTGGCTGGTCCTATTGGTCCTAGCGGCCATACCCAACCCTATTTTCGACCTGGCCGGCATAGCCGCTGGGGCGCTGCACTATCCGCTATGGCGCTTCCTGGCAATCATCTGGGTAGGCAAGATTATTAAGTTCCTGGTATTGGCCTACGCCTGCTCACAAGGGGCAGACTGGGTCACCGACTTGTTCGGACTATAACCCCGTCAGTCAGGAACAACGCTGACACGGCCCACTTCCATAATGTATTCTTGTAGCGAAATTTGTGGAAACGGTTTCCACCCAATTCTTTGGTACCAGGAGGCCAATTGATTCGCAGTCTTGATGGAAAGAGCCCGAGGATTCATCCATCGGTTTTCGTGAGCGAGGCCGCATATATAGTGGGTGACGTGGAAATCGGCGAAAACAGCAGCGTATGGCCCGGCGCAGTGATACGGGCCGACTACGGCGACATTATCATCGGCAAAAACTGCTCTCTCCAGGACAACTGCGTCTTGCATACCGACGACCACCTGGAACTGGGCGACAATGTCTTGATGACCCACGGAGCCGTAATTCACGGCGGCAAAGTCGGCAGCAACGTGTTAATAGGGGTTAACGCTGTCCTGCTGGAAGACACCGATGTCGGGGATTACGTCTTCATAGGCGCTGGGGCCATCGTCCGCGGCAAGGTACCCGATAACTCCCTGGTAATCGGGGTGCCCGGTCAGATTCGCCCCCTGAGCAAGACACAAGCCGCGCGTCTGAAAGACCCCACCGCCAACTACGTCCGCACCGCCAAACGGTTTATCGAGCAAGGCTTGGGACTGCGGATTCCCGCCACCGACGAAGTTTAGGTCATGTCTGAGGTCCAGAACTCCAGCACGGTTATGCGGAAGACACCCTGCTGGGACGGCTAGTTCATTGATGCCGCAGGGCTGATAACCTCCAGTTTTACGTCCTAGAGCCCAGGCCAAGTTGAGGACAATCAATAGGTCAGGGTATTCACTTCGCAAGGGTAGTGCCGAGGCCTGCTTATTTCGGGTCTGTAGGAGAAAGCGGTAGATGAAAATTGCCGTAATGGGAGCCGGAGGCCTAGGGGGCACGGTGGGAGGATTGCTGGCCAAGTCCGGCCACGACGTTTCGCTGATCGCAAGGGGCGACCACCTAGAAGCCATTCGCAGCGGAGGACTTCGTTTAACCGGAGCCGTAGGCGAACATACCGTGAATGTAGCCGCTACCGACAACCCCGCTGACATTGGACTGGTAGACCTAGTCATCTTTTCTGTGAAGACTTACCACAACAAACATGCCATCCCTGCAATCCGGCCGTTGGTTGGGAGCTCCACCACCGTCGTAACTTTCCAAAACGGGGTCGAAAGCACTCAGCAGATCTGTGAAGGCGTCGGCCGAGGTCTGGTGCTACCCGGCGTCTACTGGACGCCGGCCCACATCGAAACACCAGGAGTCATACGAGTGATCAGCCAACCCAGCGCCGAGTTCGGAAATCCAAAATTCGGAGAAACCCCGCAGACGTTGAGAATCCAAAAGACCCTCCTAGACTCGGGTGTGAAAGCAGAGTTTTGGGCCGATGCCAACAAGATGCTATGGAACAAATTCGTGCCGTTTTGCTCCTTGGCCGGAGTGACCAGCGCCTCCAGGACTCGTATCAAACGTCTGCTCACCTTCAAAGAGAGCCGCGCCCTGTTCACCGACGCCATAGAGGAGGGCCGTGCCGTCGCTCAAGCTAAAGGAGTGGACTTGCCAGCCGACATTGCCCAGAAAATGATCGAGAATTTCGAAAACTTCCCAGACAGCTACCAACCGTCCATGCAGACCGACTTCCAGCTTGGGCGGAGGACCGAATTGGACGCCATCAACGGAGCCATGGCTCGTCAGGGTCAGGAGGTCGGCGTTCCCACCCCGATCAACTCGTTCATCTACGCCGTGCTGCGTTCCCACAAGGACGGCGAGGCTCCGCCTGGCGATTGACATCGGACCCAATCAGTACCAACCGGTCGTACTCTCAGGTATCCATGGCTGACGGTTTCCGCCTATAATAAAATCCCTTATATAATCTTCGGGAGTGTAACTACCTTGTTCCAAGCGCCCCGTGGCACCGCCGACCGGCTGCCCGAGGAACAAAAGTACTGGCGCTACATCGAGTCCAAAGCGACTGAGATCGCTTCCCGTTACGGGTTCGGGCGGATAGACACACCTGCCTTCGAAGACTCGAACTTGTTCGTCCGATCGGTCGGTGAAGGTACCGACATCGTCGAGAAAGAGATGTACACCTTCGAAGATCGAGGTGGCGACAGCATAACCCTAAGGCCCGAGGGCACCGCGCCCGTCTGCAGAGCCTACTTGGAACACGGGATGCACAACCTCCCTCAACCTGTACGGATGTACTATTTCTGCCCGGTGTTCCGCTATGAACGTCCCCAGGCCGGTCGCTTCCGCCAACACCACCAGTTCGGAGTCGAGGTCTTGGGCGATCCCGACCCCTCGGTGGATTCCGAAATAATTGAAGTTGCCTGGGAACTGGTGTTGAGCCTGGGTTTGCGTGACATCAACCTCCTGGTCAACAGCATAGGAGATGAGGTGTGCCGTCCGGTGTACATAGACCATCTACGGAACTACTACACAGTGCACGTCGACAAGCTGTGCCCCGACTGCAAAGGGCGGTTAGAACGGAACCCGCTCCGTCTTTTGGACTGCAAGGTTGATACCTGCCACGCCCTGGGAGACCAAGCGCCTCGGTCGGTGGACCATCTGTGCGATCAATGCCAGGCCCACTGGTCCAAGCTGCGGACTTATTTGGACGGCATGGATCTTCCCTACAAATTAGACCACCGACTGGTGCGAGGCCTGGACTACTACACCCGTACCGTGTTCGAAATCCAACCGATAGAGGGTGGCGGACAGTCCACCATCTGCGGCGGCGGCCGCTACGACGGACTCATCACTCAGTTAGGCGGGCGCCCGACTCCCGGCATCGGTTTCGCCACCGGAATGGAACGGCTAACCTTAAGCCTCAAGCGGAACGAGGTCTCGGTTCCCGATGAGCCGTCCCCCAAATACCTGGTAGCCAACGTGGGCACAGATGCCCGCAATGCGGCGTTGGAGTTGGCGGTGCGGCTTCGGCGAGCCGGAGTCGGAGCAATTTTAAGTAGCGGTGCCCGAGGTCTCCGAGGGCAGATGCGTCAAGCTAACGCCCTAGAAATCCCATACGCCTTAATCTTGGGCGATGACGAGATCCAAAAGAATGAAGTCGTGGTCCGCGACATGCAATCGTCGACCCAAGTATCGCGGCCACTCTCGGATTTCATGAAGGAAGTCTCCCAATGATAGGTAGGACCCAATAGAGCACGGTCGTTTCGTCCTCGGTTAGGCGTAGGCAAACCGTTTAATGAGATTTCACACGTGGCCCGTTGCTGACATCCGACCGTTGACCCGCCGGGCATTCTGATAGAACATATGTCCGCATATCAGCAATGCCGTGACGGGATATACTGCATCATCCGATAGATAATCCGTCCGGCAGATGGAGGGCGGACTCACTATGAAGATCTATTACCGGGGCTACGTGATAGACGAGGAAATCAGGTCCAATTGCTATACCGTTTACGGCAGGCGGCCTGTGCGGGCGGAAATGACCGTCCATGCCGACGCCCAGAAGGCCATGAAGTGGATTGATGGAGATGCGATCAGAAGACTCGTCAATCACCAAGACTGTAAGAGGGGCGAACCATCGCCGGTCTAACAATGGGTTAACTGCCGGGCACTGGGCGGCGGGAAACTAGGGCGTATTTGTAGGGGGTTGGAGGATGTTTCCTACCGGCCGGCCCATCTGGCCGATCCGGATCCAAAACGTCGCATGTGGAAATTTGTAGGACCTGAAGAACAGGGGAAAGGGCATTACATCCCGGGCGAAGGGTCGATCTCCTATTCCCGATTGGTCGACCTGAGCTGGCCGCTATCTCCGGACATTCCCCAGTGGCCAGGGGATCCGCCGTTGGAAACGCAGACAGTAGCCACCATCCAGCGAGACGGCTATTACCTACGGCGCTTCGCCATGGGCGAACATACGGGTACTCACCTGACAGCGCCGTACAGTTTCTATGCCGACGGGGCGGTCCCCCAAGACTACACCGCCGCCCAACTAGTGGTGCCCGCGGCGGTTCTGGATGTACGCAGCCAGTGCGGAGAGGACCCAGACTATAGCCTGACACCCGATGATCTTTTGAGCTGGGAAACCGAATACCGCCGGGTACCTCGAGGGCACCTAGCGCTTCTGTACACCGGTTGGGCCAATCGCTGGCGCAACCCTGTCGATTACCTGGGTGCCGACGCCTCCGGGCGGCTCCATTTCCCGGGGTTCGGACTGGAGGCCGCCCGGTTGCTAATCAACGAACGCGGCTCAGTTGGCCTAGGGACCGATACTCCAGGAGCAGAGCCCGGTGCCGACGAAGCTTTTTCCGTAAGCAAATTGGTGTTGGCGCAACCACGTATCGTTTTGGAAAACCTCACTAATCTGGGACAATTGCCGCCCATCGGCTCGCTGTTGGCAATCGGATTGCTGCGGATAGCCGGCGGCACCGGCGCTCCCGCTGCGGTTACCGCGTTCGTGCCTTAGAGGGTGGTGATTCCCGCAGCTGCGCAGTCCTCGTCTTCCTGACTGGTACCGCCTCCGACGCCACAGGCACCTTCAACTATCCCATTTCGGAAGATGGGCAAGCCGCCCTGGTGGGCGATGCCGTGCTCTCCCTCAGCCTTCAAAATCCCAGAAATAATAGGGCTGGCGGCCATCTCCTGGAGCTCGCCGCTGGGGCGCCCGAAAGCCGCAGACGCCACCGCTTTGCCTTGAGAGCCGTAAACGCCACCCCAGATCGCTCCGTCCATGCGGTTAAACGCTATCAGCCGTCCACCGGCGTCGCAAACAGCAACATTAATCTTGATTTTCAGTTCATTGGCTTTGGCAACCGCCCCCTGGACTATCCTATTCGCCTCTTCCAAGCTAATTGGCATGATCCTCCTCCTGGCAGAAAGTAGGCCCATTTTAGCCTACCCGTCGCGCCAAGCCAACCTGACGGACCCCATTTTGCGCCGACGTCCCCTAAGTCTGCGCAAAGCCGGTGTTATACTGCTAGAACAGCCCGATTTCACAGTGACCACAGCGATCGATATAAAACAGAAGTGCTTACTAAACGCATCATTCCATGCTTGGACGTAGACGGTGGACGAGTTGTAAAAGGCGTCAGCTTTGTGGAGTTGAGGGACGCGGGCGACCCGGCGGAGCTGGCTTCATTTTACGACCGACAAGGGGGCGACGAACTGGTGTTCTTGGACATCACCGCCAGCTCCGACTCCAGAGACACCATGGTCGATGTGGTGCGCCGAGTGTCGGAACGGGTGTTCGTCCCACTAACCGTGGGAGGGGGGATACGCTGCGTTGACGACGTGCGGCGGATGTTGCGCGCCGGTGCCGACAAGGTGTCGTTAAACACCGCCGCGGTTAACAGACCATCGCTAGTGAGCGAGGGTGCATCCCAGTTCGGCGATCAATGCATAGTCGTTGCCATTGACGCCAAACGGATAGAATCGCAGAGGGATCTCGGCAACGAAATACCCGTCCCCGACGATACCACACTGGCCGTGGACCGGGACTCCCGCTGGGAAGTCTACACTCGGGGCGGCCGCACTCCCAGCGGGATAGACGCGGTCAAATGGGCCGTACGCTCGGTAGAATTGGGATCGGGAGAGATACTGCTTACCAGTATGGACGCCGACGGACATCAAAACGGGTACGATCTGGAGCTTACCGCGGCCGTATCCGGTGCAGTGCCGGTGCCGGTTATCGCCAGCGGGGGCGCCGGCAACCTAGAGCACCTGCACCAAGCGTTGGACGCCGGCAAGGCTGATGCGGTGCTGGCGGCCAGCATCTTCCACTTCGGCACCTATACCATCCAACAAGCCAAGGACTACCTCAAGGGATGTGGTGTCCCGGTACGTCCACTGCCAGCCACGGTCAGCTGATTCCTGACGTCCAATCGGACTGGAAGCACATGCCTCCGATCACGACAGTAATTTTCGACATGTACGACACCCTGGTAGGCATCAACCCAGACCAGTGGAAGACCAGCTTTGCCGGGATCATTAAAGAGCAGGGACTGTCGGCGGGAGCCCATCAATTGTATGGGCCATGGCTTGCAACGAACGATGAATTTCGGAAACAACGAGTGGATCCAGGTCGGGCATTCAAAAGCTACCGCGACGCTTGGGAAGAAGGATTTGCCAACGCGTTTGCAGCAGTTGGCGAAGCCGGCGATCCTAGGGCGGCAGCGGACCGCTTTTTAGCAGACCTCTCCCAACGCGAGCCGTTTCCCGAAACCATAGAGGCGTTGGGTCAAGTAGCGAAAGGACACCGTACCGCACTTCTTTCCAACGCCGATGACGGTTTCCTGCTGCCCAACGTGGATCGATTGGGCTTAAACTTCGAACAGGTGCTTTCATCCGAGCAGGCCCGCGTGTACAAGCCACTGCCAGGTTTGTTTCAACAAATGCTACGGACCTTACAGGTGAAGCCCGAAGAGGCTCTGTATGTGGGGGACCGCCAATACGAGGATGTATTCGGCGCCAGCCGATTGGGAATGCGATCGGTATGGATAAACCGCAGCAACCAGCCGCCTGATCTCCAGCTTCCTAAACCCACCTACCAGATTGCCAACCTAACGGAACTGCTCGCGCTTCTAGACGGGGAGTTTTCCACCAAGGATAAAGACTGATGAAGATCAAATTGAATGAGCAAGGATTGGTGCCAGCCATAGCCCAGGATGGCAACACCGGCCAAGTGCTGATGCTAGGCTACATGAACCCGGGGTCTATGAAGCGTACAGTGGAAGGTGTCCAGGTCTGGTTCTACAGCCGCAGCCGTGAAGACCTGTGGCACAAAGGTGAAGTTTCGGGCAACTACCTGAACCTTCAGGAGGCCTGGCTGGACTGCGACGGAGACACCGTATTGTTGAAGGTCGACCCCGACGGGCCAGCCTGCCACACCGGCGAGGTCTCTTGTTTCTTCAACAAGCTGGAGGGTCTCCCCGACGGGTACGAAGACAACGATACCGGACCCGGGATCCTGAGCGAGCTGTACGCACTGGTGCAGGACCGGAAACAGAGAATGCCTGAAGGAAGTTACACTGTTAAGTTGCTCCAGGAAGGTGTTGGGCGTATAGCCCAAAAAGTAGTAGAGGAAGCGGGAGAGGTCGCGATAGCGGCAGCCCAAGGCGATACAGATCACCTGCCCGAAGAAGTGGCTGACCTGCTCTACCACACGATGGTACTGTTGGCGGCATCGGGAGTAACGCCTGAACAAGTGTGGAGCGAGCTCCGCCGACGGAGAGGTTATTAGGAGGGGCTGCTAATCTCAAATCCCAACTAGCAGAATCCGAAAGCACCAATTCCCAGAGATTAGAATCCGCCCGGCAACCGCTCACCTGAGTTGTAAACGCCGAACTCTCCTGCTTGGTAAACCGTGACCTTGCCCAGGCCCACGACCCGCCAGTCGCCGGTAGTGCCCAAGCACCCAGTGCGAGCGTCGATTCCCAAAAAGATGATACCGGAAGGAGCAGATTCTTGTAGCTGCCGTGCCGTAGCAGCCGGGTCGCTCCGTTCGTGGTGAGGCATCACCGCCACGCCGGGTACAACTCCCAAGCCCTCTCTCCAATTTCCAGCGTTGGGCAGGCGCATCATCGACCCCATAGCCATCGCTCCAGCGCTGGAGCCACCCAAGACCATTCCTCGTTCCATCTCGGACAGCAAAAGACGCAGCAGTTCCGAGTCACGCAAGGACGTTAATAGATGTTCGGGACTGCCGCCGGTGAAGTAGACCACGTCAGCCGATTCCACAGGTTTAACTAATTCAGGGTCATCGGCGTGGGTGCCGTCCAACACCATTAGCTGGCTAGCCACCCCTCCCAAGGCGACGAAGTGGGTGACACCGTCGTTGGCAGCTTCGGCGGGACCGGTGACCGCCGCTGTAGGAACTATTATTACCTTGGCCGGGTCGCTCCCGGAGGCCCGCATCACCTCCCGGTCCATATCCTCGCATCCTATCCGGAACTCTTCCCCGCCAACTAACGCCATCTTACCGCGCATAACAACTCCGAACCTGGACGATTTGGACTTGAATGTTCGTTTCAAGACTCATCAAATTAGGAATTCAACGAAGGCCACGGCCAATCCCAAGAACAATGCGAAGCCTATCACATCGGTGAAGGTGGTTACGAACACCGCCGACGAAACCGCCGGGTCCATCCGCAACTGGCGTAGGAGCAATGGGACCCCTGCCCCCGCCAGACCAGCAATCAACATGTTACCCAGCATAGCCAGGCCCAAGACCAATCCGAGGTTTGCGTTGGCCTTCCA